>DATDAG010000095.1:0-11384 GCA_036525495.1 Anaerolineales bacterium | reverse complement strand
CCTCCGATTGCCGTGCCAATCGCCAACGCCGCGGCAGTGGAAACGATCACCCAAAATGGAACCGCAAAACCGTCCGTTGTCTTGCCGATGGCAAGGCTTAATGCAATGACGCCCATTGTCTTCTGCGCATGATTGGTTCCATGACCTAATCCCAAACCGACGGCGGTGACGATCTGTCCGCGTTTGAAAAACGTATTGATGGTGGGCGCGGCTCTCCGGGTTAGAAAATAAATGAACTTTAGCAGTAGAAAACCGACCACAAACCCGAACAATGGCGAAAGGATCAATCCCAACACCACCTTGTTCAAGCCGTCCCACTTTAGTGAGGACACTCCCGCGCTGATGACGATTGCGCCGATCAACCCGCCGATCAGGGCGTGGGATGAACTGCTGGGCAAGCCAAAGAACCAGGTGAACATGTTCCATATGATCGCCCCCAGCAGGCACGCGGCAATGGCATTCAACGTCAGCAAATGAGAATCGACGATGCCTCCGCCGATGGTCTTTGCCACAACCACGCCGAATAGGAACGGACCCACAAACTCGGCGATGGCTGTTATTATCAATGCCGCCCGTGGATGGAACGCCCGTGAATAGATCATGGTCGCAACGATATTGCTTGCATCGCGCATCCCGTTCAGGAATTCGAACAATAACGCCAGTGCAACAACAACAATAAGTTCATTTGACATTGCCGGCATTATGTCTTCTTCACCACAATATCGGCAATGACGTTCGCCGCCTGGTCGCCGCGGTCCGCGGCATTCGAGAGATGGCGGTAAACCTCGCGCATCTTCAACATCTCAACAATGTGATGGACGTCCTCCGGACCCCTGAAAAGGTCGGCTATCGCTTCACGGTACACTCCCTCGACACGGTTTTCGAGCGCCTTGGCACGCTGGGCGTGGTCGATCGCTACGTTCGGATGACTGGGAAGACGGATCACTGCGTGGTTGATCTCATATGCTGCATCCTTGAGCAGGGACGCGATCCTCTGCATGTAAGGCGTGGGCTGCACATCCAACACAGACATTTCGCTGACCGTGGTATCCGCATAGTCCACCACATCATCGATCGTGCGCGAAAGGGCAAAAATATCCTCACGGTCAAACGGTGTGACAAAGGTGCGGTTCAATTCGTCTATCAGGATGCGGCGTACTTCATCTGCTTCTTTCTCCTTGAGCGACAGTTCCTCGGCAATATCCTTGCTGGGCGACTCGAGATATTTGACAAGCAGTTGCATCCCCTCGTAGGCATGAGCCGCCTGTTGTTCTATCAATTTTTGGAATTTTTCTTCCCTGCGCTTGAATATTCGAAACATATAAACTCTTCTCTTTTCCTCTATGGTATGGGTTCCAACATGCCTGTGACCAGCCCAGGAAACTCTGCATGGATCTTTTCATCAAGGTCGGCGGGGAGGAGTGGAGCAATGTTCGTTGTCATGATCGCTTTTGCCTTCACCAGGGCGCGCGCATGAATATCCATTGAGCCTTTCTTCTCCCAGGCCACACGGGCATCCCGGTCTGCCATCTTCGTCAGGATTGCCTCGGTCTTCATACGTTTGATCGTATGCGGATTCACGATGAACGATCCGCCCGGGCCTGTTTCCTGAATCAGCGGAAGAGCCAGTTCCTCATCATCGAAAGCAATGCCGCGTTTGACCCGCTTGAAGTTCTGTGCAATCTCATCATCGATGACGGCTTTGGCGAAATCGAACGTCTTGAGAGCATCGATCAAACCGCCGATGTTGAACATGTCCATGCCAGCCAGCAGACCAGCGATCCCGGACATGCCTGTTTCGTATCCGGCCTGGGCATCGTTCACTTTGGAATTTGTCAAACCGATATACCCGCCGCACGGAATGTTGTAGAAATGCGCCATCTGCGCAAATGCCATGTGCAACATGCCACACTCGATTCCCCCAGATGCATACGCGCCTGTACGCATATCTGCCACAGTGCCAAGTGTAGCATAGATCAGGGGGGTGCCTTCCTTCACCATTTGCATCAGTGTCGCCGCCGCCAAAAACTCGGCATTGCCCTGTGCGATCGTCCCCGCCATGGACATGGGCGAGGTAAGCCCTGCATTCGGCACAATGGTAGGGTATACGGGTAATCCCTCCTTCGCAAAGAACATCACATTCTCTGTCGACAGTTTGTCCATCGTCAGCGGTGAAACGACCGGGCAGTAGTGATGTGTCAGAAAGGGATGCTCCTTGTACGCGTCCTCCCCGCCTGCCGTCAGGTACGCCATCTTCATCATGCTGGATGTATCTTTCATGTCCGTTGTGGTGACCCGGATCGGTTTGAGACAATGTTTGAGAGCAGGATACAACCTCGAGATTGTGAATTGATCCGCTGGCGCGTCATCCGCCAAAGTGGAAATGGAGAAGACATCGTACCCCGGCAGTTCGTTGATGAGATGAGCGATCTGTGCGATATCGGATGACGTGGCGCGTCTTTCCACGCCGGTAACTGGATCTATGATATCGGGCGCTGAACTCGCTGTGACAATGACCGGGCTATCCTGGGGAATCGTCTTATCGAATTTGGGATCGCGTGCGTAAAAGGTGAAAGAGGCTGGGTAGGCACTGCGATATTTTTCCACCACCGCACGCGGGAACTTGACGCGCTCATCTTCCACGATGCACCCATGTTCTTTGAAAGTATCGCGGGCGGGTTCGTGCCGTACCTTTAGACCGACCTCCTCGAGGATCTCAAGCGACGCTTCATGGACACGTTCGACCTGTTCTTGTGTAAGTAAAGTTGCAAATGACATGACCTGAATCCTTTTCCAGCACTAAACCTTGAATATTTTTCTCTTGAACATCTCTTTTTTCTTCTTTGGTAAAAATCTGTCGGCAAGTTTGCGCGCTTCACGCACAAGCGGATTGTTCGGCGGAAGTTTGAGTAATTTTTCGATCTCGAAGAACTGATTGTTCCGGAAGATTATATGCTCCACTTTGAGGGTGGATGCCAAGTCCTTGATCTCCTCCACCGTAGCCATCTTCAAGCCTGAATGGGTTACTTTCAACGATGCCGCCGCAACCGCAAAGCGGACGCATTCCTCGAGAGTCCAGTCGTTGAGGTATCCATAAATATAACCTGCTGAAAACGTAGCGCCTGCGCCGGAACCGTCCACAGCCTTTACCCTTGGTGCATGAACGCGGACGATCAATTCACCCTGCACGGCCAGGCAACCCTGTTTCGCCATTGTGATGAGCGCGGTCTTGATACCGGATTTGAATAATTTACGGGCAACGTTCAGCATGGCATTCCTGCCGCCGATCTGCGCCGCGTCAGTCACTGCCTGACAAGTCGTAACGCGCCCTGCATATTTTGCCAGGAGTTTTGCATCCTTATGCCCGTGTTCCAGGTTGAGAAACACGGGAACACCATGATCATTTGCCTCCTTCATCGCGCGGATGATGTGGTTTTCATCGTACCAATCCACATAAAGCAATTTCGCCTTTTTGATCATGGACAGATCGGCGGTATCCAATGTGTTCAGTATCTCAGGCGAACGCTGCCAGAAATAGGTGCGTGCGCCCGTTCCATCTGACACGTTGACTTCAAGAGGCGTTCGATAATCCTTCGTAAAGCGGACCTTTCCCAGCACACCCAATTCATTCAGTTGCCGTGCAAGTTCATGCCCAAGCAGGTCATCGCCCACGGCAGTGCCGATCATGCCTGTGGGTATATCCCATTGACGCAACACACAGGCAATAATGGCGGCATCGTCGTAGATGAACTCACTCACTTCATGGACAATGGCTCCCGTATTCTTCTTGGGGAGTTTATCCAATGCCATGATGTAGACAGGTGTCAACATGCCGAAGCCAACGTATGCGGGATGCACTTTCTTTATTGCTTGTTTTTTAGGCACGCAGTCTTTTGCCTTTCGGATCATATAGCACAGATGCGGTCACTTCCGCTTCACGGCGACCCTCGATCAGGTCCACGACGAAGCGATTGCCTGTTTTTGCCAACTCGCTGGGCAGGTAGGCATACAGGATGTTCTTCTTAACAGTATACCCATATCCTCCGCTTCTCACGCGGGTCAGTACTTTATCTTCGTGATAGATCGCTTCGCCGCCGTAGATCTGGGTGAAATCATCGGTATCGGTCACGACCAATGTACAGAGTTTGCGTTTGATACCCTCCGCTTTTTGTTTGACTAGCGCTTCGCGCCCGATAAAATCGCCTTTATCCAAATGGACGCAGAATCCAAGCCCCGCTTCGTACGGAGTCTCGGATGGGGTTATATCTACGGTGAAGTAGCGGTATCCCTTTTCCAATCTGAGCGGATCGAGCACTTTGTATCCGCCAAGCTCCATGTCGAATTCCTTGCCCGCTTCGATGAGCATGTCCCAGACCATTGTGGCGCGGTTGTTGGGGATGTAAAGTTCCACTCCCAACTCGCCTGCATAACTGACACGCTGTGCCAGCACCTTCGTGCCATTGATGCGGATCAACTTCGTCATCAAATACGGATGCGCCTCGTTCGAGACATCATCGCTTGTTATCTTCTTCAACACATCGCGCGATTTCGGTCCCCACAACGCGAGACAGGCATGTTCCTGCGTAATATCGCGGATGGATACTTCACCGTCTTTTTCATCAATATGCATTTGGATTCGCGCCAAATCGTTGGCGATAAAACCAGAACCCGTAATCACCCAGAAATATTTTTCGCCCAATCGTGTGACTGTCAGGTCCGATTCGATCCCGCCGCGCGTGTTCAGGAATTGCGTATACATCGCACTGCCAACGGGTTTATCCATGTTGCTGGAAGTCAATCTTTGCAATAATGGCAACGCGCCTTCGCCTTTCACTTCGATCTTGCCGAACGAAGTCAAATCATAGAGGGTCGCCCGTTCGCGGGTGGCAACAGATTCCTGCCGCATCCGCTCGAAGAATGGAGGCTTCGTCCATCCCCACTGGCGCTGGTCTTCGCCCATTCTGCGCGAAGGTTTACCGGGTTCGAAGTAGTTCACACGTTCCCAGCCAAACTTCTCGCCGAAGACCGCGCCGTTCTCCAGCAACCGATAATGAAGGGGGCTGACGCGATGCGGTCTTGCCAGTTCATGCTCGTCATGCGGGAACTTCAAGCGGTAATAATATTTCACGCTCTCGCACGTCCGCTCCGCCGCGTAGTTGAAATCGGAATAGTAATTTCCAAAGCGGGTCGCGCGATAACCATACACATCCATCTGCGCTTCGCCTTCGATGATCCACTCCGCCATCAGTTTGCCCATGCCGCCTGCGCCGCCATATCCGTTCAACGACATGCCTGCCATCATCCAAAAACCGCGCACGCCTGGCATCGGTCCAAGCAACGGCTGGCAATCGGGTGTATACGCTCCGGGGTGGCGCACCAGTGTAATGATCCCCGCCTGATCCAAAAACGGCAAACGTCGTATCGCACCTTCCAACAACATCTCAAACTGATCGTAATCGCCGGGGAAACTTTTACTGCCATGCTCCCACGGCGTGCCGTCGATCCAGCGCGGCAGCGGCTTCGGCTCATAACCGCCGATCACCAGTCCGCCTTGCTCCTGCCGCATATAGACCAAATTGTCGGGGTCGCGCAGGCAGGGCGTTTGAGGGTTAAATTCGTGGCCAGGCACGGCGCGCAAAGCGACATGCTGATGATCAACAGGAGTCGTTGGAACGTTCAATCCCGCCATCGCGGCGACTCGCGGCGCCCACATCCCTGCCGCATTGACGATGATCTCGCATCGGATTTCACCTTTATCTGTTACGACCGCTTCGACCTCTTCCTTCGCTGACAGTTTTATCCCCCTCACGCGCGTGTTGGTGTAGACCTCAACGCCAAGTTCTTTCGCAAATTTCACCATCGAAGTTGTGGTCGTATATGGATCAAGTTGTCCGTCACGCGGGAGATAAACACCGCCATATAGATCCTTGTCCGTGATCTGCGGCATGAACTTCAAGGCTTCACTGGGTGAAATGACTTCGCAGTCCAATCCCAACGCCTTCGCGCGGCTGACGCTCCGCTCCAATTCCTTGAGTTGTTCCGGACTGGATGCCACGCGCAGACTGCCAACATGATCGAACAAACCCAACTCGCTGTACAACTCCACGCTATACATGCGGAACTTGAGCATGGCTTGCGATGTGGCGAACTGTGTCACGAGTCCCGCCGCGTGGGAAGACTCCCCGCTGGCAATCTCACCCTTCTCGATGATGACCACATCCTTCCGCCCATACTTCGCAAGATGATAGGCAACCTGTGCCCCGAATATCCCACCACCAATGATGACTATTTGTGCATGAGTTTTCATTCTAATCACCTTTTCAATGTCACTCTGGGCGCAGCGAAAAGTCGCGAACTTTCATTGTAGAGATCCTTCGCTCCACACAGGATGGCATGTTGATCTTTATTTTGCTACTTCTTTCATCCACCCTTCGAACTCATCCGAATCCATTTTTTCAACAGCGCGTCCCCAGCGTTCGATTGCCCAACCCCAGAAATCGAAGTCAATGGTGGAAATGTTTGCCTGAATCGCCGCCCAAAGCCCCCATCCCACATCGGACATGATCATGTTCAACTTCATGCGTGCGATCATCGCTGGAATCTCTTCCCCGAAATATGCTGTGCAAACCTCTGCAATTTGAGAATCGGAGAATTGCATTTCCTGGCAGGTGTTGCCCAACTCGAAGGTAGGGTCGTTGTTGCCGCTGTACTCGTAATCGATTAACCATAATTGCTTGCCGTCGTCAATATAATTTTCCGCCAATAAATCATTATTGCATGGAACTGTCTCCAGCGGCTTGGCGTTCATCGCCTGTTCGATGCGTTTGACCGTATCCATGCGTTCGGTGTATCCGTCAGGGATTTTGATGCCGCGGTCACTGCATAGGCTGAGATAATATTCCGTGAGTCGGAACATATTGAAGTCCAGCAGGAAGCGTGGACCTTGATTTAGTTTCTTAATCGCGTGCGCCATGCGAGACGGCATCCCCGGTGCGTTCAGCGAATCCTTGGACATGGTTACCCCGTCCAAAAATTCGATCACCATTACATTATATTCGGGCAGGTGATGAATAATCTTTGGCGCAACGCCCGCCTCGTCAGCGGCTTTGGTGTTGTGATATTCGTTATTGCGGTCTATCGCCAGTAGTTCAGTGCTCTCGCCTGGCACGCGGACGAAATAGGGAGTGCCATCCACCTCCACCCTGTAGTTGGTGTTGGTCAACCCGCCTGAAAGCGGATGGATGACGATCTGTTTGTTCTTCCAGTCAGAAATATTGGCAGCGGCTTCTTCGATGATCGACATGATTTCTCCTCATACATGGCAGGTCACGCTTGGTTTCGATATGTGGCGCTTACAGCCCACTACTCAACCACCGAAGCGTGACCCACATTGTATCTTTGAATCAAAAACGCTCTTATTCGGGCGGGATCTCCTTGAATGCGTAATCCACGTTGATGCCCTTGGCTTTCTGAGCGCTCTTCGCGAGGAAATACCATACAGCCGAAACTGCCAGTACTCCAAACACGACACTATAAGCAAGGGTGCTTGTCAAACCGAGACGCGCATCGAACATAAACATCAGGATCATCGCACCGCCAAGGAGGAAGCCGAGGAATCCAAGGATGGTAACAAGAGGCGTATTACCTACTTTGTACACAGCACCGGGAGATGACTCGTAGACATCCTTTGCGCGGTAGGGTAGTAATGCACCCGCGAGACAGGTGATCACGAACACGTAACCGCAGGCAAACGTCACACCAAGGGTCAGTCCCACCCAATCGGAATGCAGATTGTAGAGTAGGATAACGGGAATACTGGCAAGGAAATAGATCCAGTGTGCGTTGGCAGGCGTGTGGCGTTTCTCGTCGACTTTACTGACAGCATCGGGGAGCAGGCGGTCAAGCGACATGGCAACCATGACACGCGTCATGCCGATGTAGCAGTTGTGTACGATCTGATGCGAGTTGAGGATGTAGCCCAAGCCGATGATGATCACGATCAAAGGGCTTGCAGACAGCGCAACTGCGATCATGTTAGGCCATAAATAGAAGCCGGAGATCAATGCTTCGTCAAGCCCAAGCCAGTAGCCTGCGCCCGCGATGTACAGGAAATCCGTGCCTACAGCTTTTTCCAATGCAAAGGCCAGGACGGCAAGCAGAACACCAGTGAAGATCAGTGATCCGACGATGATGAACATCTGGCTTTGGAAGGAACGCGCATTCTTGATCTCACCGTTCTGCTGGGCGCTATACGTCGCCCATTGCAGGGATGTCCATGCGATGGGCGCAATAAGCACTGTTGCAAGTAAACTGAACGGGGGATTCAGGTTCACGCCTGCCGCGACGGATGCATCTCTTGCGGTCTGCACGAAGTTGGACACGCCGCTGATCGCAAGCGCGAATGAATCTAGTTTTGCAGCTGAGGATGCGGGGTTACCAGTGAACAGAACAACCAGCATCGTCGCAAAGGCAAGCAACGTGCCGCCGATCATCACGTTCTGGAAGCGTACGTAATTTTTGAAGCCGCTGATCAGAATCATCATCGCAACAAAGCCGTTCAGGATGCTGGTGATGATGATGCCTGTCGAGCCTGTGAACCAGATTCCCAGGTTCGTCATCGTGGCGCTGCCAGTCGTCGCGCCTAAACCGAGGAACAGGGGGGCAAATCCGAGATACGAGAGGAGCCATCCTGAAAGCGCCACCCATTGCAGGATCCAGATCACATAGCCAGACATCACAACTGTGAACGCCACGCCGCCGCCGAACACACGGCTTTGGAACACGTAGTCACCACCGGAGCGCGGCAGTGCAGTCGAGAGCCAGACATAGACCAAAGCGATCGGAATTTCGATCACCATCGCAAGCAAAATCCCCCAGACGAGCTTGCCGCCGGGCAATGCGCCGGGTGCCCAAAGATACGTCCAAGGGAAGATCAAGCCCATCGTCAAAATGTTATAGACGAAGGCGGAGAATGGAGACATCACACGCACAAGCCCGGAGGCTTTTCGGGTGAATACTTCTGGTTTTGCAGCTGCTGTAGCCATATTCTCTCCTTTTATATTTCAAACAGTTTCAATTACACGACAGTCCCCTCGGAAATATAAATCTCTGAATAAGACACCTCCTTTGGATCGATTCTGTTTCGATTACCCGCTGGTCATTTGATAACCGATTACTTCGCCGCCTGAAAAATTGACCAGGCATCCGCGCAGGATTCCTTCAGCATATTCACTGCCAGGATTGATACAAGTCGTCCGCCCGATTTTCGCCACAGACTGCGACTCGTGGATGTGACCATGCAATCCGAGCATCGGCTTGTACTTTTCAATCGCCTCTCTGACCGCGCTCGAACCTGCTCCGTGCATAATGGGCTGACCTCCGCTGATGATTTGTTCCGGGGGGTCCTTGTCCCAATCCAGCATGGGACAGGTATCGAGGGTCGAATCTTTCGGCGGGTCGTGGAAGTTGAAGATGGCTTTGCTCATGTCTGGCACCAACGCCGCCATCTTTTCGATCATCGCGCCAAGTTCCTCCTCCGAGACCTCGCGCGGCGTCTTCCAGGGAGTGGGTGTGCTGATGCCGATGGAGATCATGGAATGTTCCTCGTCCACTTGCACCATTTCGTTTTCACAGGCAAAGAAGGATTGAGTCGGTTCCTGCTTCATTACATTTAACACTTCCCACTCGTCATCGTTACCGCCGGTAACGAAACATTTGATGCCTGTCCCGTTCAGTCGTTCTTCAGCAAGACTTACCCAATCAATCAATTTTTGTTTGGCTAACTCATTGAACAGGGCATGTACGGCGTCTGGGTCAGCTTGCAGGGACTGAAATTCTTCCAGTTCCATGACCTTGTGGTAAAAACCCAAAATATCGAGTTTGCCCATCAGGTTTTTCAACTCTTCCTCTGTTTCCAAATGCTCCACGCGCCCCTGTACGGTGGCGCGGTAGTGACCATTGCCTTCTTTGATGATGGGGATCATCAATTTGCCCTGAATATCGCCACCCATCACGATCACGTTGACATCGTAGAACTTCCCAGCATTGATGAACTTGCGGAATGTCCGTTCAGAGCCGTGCAGGTCGGTGGCGAAGAACATTCGGGTTGGGTTCTTTTTCGGTTTCTTCGAGAAGAGAAATGACATTGGATTCTCCAAAATAAAACCTGACCCATCTATAACAGATGCATCAGGCTGGGGTTGACTTTAGCTCGGCGATCCGACATTCGACATCGTGTTCGGCAAGAGACTCGATGGCAGAGGAGTCCAGTTTTTCGTCCGTGATGAGCGTGTCTATCTCGTCGATCGCGGCGATCTGAAAATTGGATACCACGCCCCATTTGCTATGGTCTGCTACCACGATCACCTGCCCCTTGGTGCGTTCGATCATCTGGCGCACCACTTCGGCTTCGGGTTTGGTCGGGACCGTGCATCCATGCTTCATGCTGATTCCGTCCACGCCCAGGATGGTTTTGTTGGCATAGACCTGTCCCAGGTTTTCGAGCGCAAAGCCGCCTGCCAGCGAATTCGAACGAGGCTGGAATTCTCCGCCAATCATATAGTAATGGAAACCTGGTTCGACCAGTTCCATTGCAGCGCTGACGTTGTTCGTAAAAATGGAGATGCGCAGGTTACTGCGGATGTGTTGAAGTACTTGTGTGGCTGTAGTCCCGCTGTTGATAAAAACGATATCGCCCTCTTCGATGATGGACGCCGCAAACTCACCAATACGTTTTTTTTCTTCGGGATTGTGTTGCGCCCTCTGCTGGTATTCCTGCTCGAAGACCATGCGCTGGCTCAGGATCGCGCCCCCGTGTGTGCGTTCGATGATTCCCTTTTGTTCAAGCCATTCCAGGTCGCGTCGAACCGTAGCCTCGGATGTTTCCAACAGGTTGCACAGGTCCACTGTTCGCGCAATTTGATGGACTGCCAGATACTCCTGAATTCTTTCCCTTCGTTGGGCTGGAATGAGGGGTTTGCTCATTGTATCGGGTCTAAATTACCTTGAAGGAATATGACCATTTTAGATGACAAATTATATAAGATTATGAAGAAATTTGCAAGTTTTTGACTTTTTCATTATAATACGAATGGAGCAAGGAAGCCGCAATCCATCCTGAACACTTCGGAGAATGTATGTCGAAAAGTTCCATTGGTATGCACAAACAGGATCAGTCTGAACGCGAAAAGTTCGAGAGTGAATTAAAGACAATACTTGAAGCCAGTGATGAATCAGGCATCCTATTAAGGGTGATCGGGTCACTGGCTTTTCAAATGCACTGTCCGCAGTTTGGGTACCTGCAAGCTGCAATGGGACGTGCCTACACCGACATAGATTTTGGCGCATACAGCCGTCAGGCAAGACAAATTACCGATTTGATGACA
>DATDAG010000094.1:0-3298 GCA_036525495.1 Anaerolineales bacterium | reverse complement strand
GGGAGTTTGCTCGCCGCATGGCACGCGGACCTCGCCGTGTGGATGAACCCGTTTTCGTCTGCATCGCTTTTCAAGGTTTCTGATCCGGACGATCGAAAATCTCTACGGTACGATTTCTGCCATTCCTACCTTTCAATCACCACAATCTGTGATTTACTGAATTTAGGCTGTGTCTGCAACCTCGCCTGCATGGACCACGGTCCCGTCCACGTGATGGTGACTGGCAGGAGTTTGCCGCGCAGGTCTTCCTCCGTTTCAACGAAGACCAATTTATTCGTGGGGGTGCGGCCCTTCCAGCGGTTCTTGACCTTTTCCTCGAACAGTACTTCGACTGTTTCACCGAGAAGTTTTTGGTTGATCTCGCCAACGATTTTTTCCTGCAACTCCTCCAACACGCGGAAGCGGCGCATCTTCTCCTCATCGGTTATGTTGTCTTCCATGCGGCGCGAGGCAACAGTCCCTTCACGAGTGGAGTAGCGGGCTAAATGGGCAACATCAAGTTTCAGGTCCGATAAGACGCGGTGGGTTTCCATGAATTGTTCCTCGGTCTCACCGGGGAATCCAACGATGATGTCCGTTGCGATGGAGCAATCTGGAATCCTCGCCCGGATCTTTGCCACGAGGTCGCGAAAGTCCCGCTGGGTGTATCCGCGCTTCATGTTTTCCAACACTTGATCGTCGCCCGCCTGAATGGGAAGTTCGATATGCGGCATCACGCGCGGCAGTTCGGCAATGGTTTGGATGAGTTCGTCGTCAAAATAATTCGGGTGCGAGGTAAGGAAACGGATGCGTTCGATACTTTCCACTTCGTGAATGAGGCGCAAAAGCGCGGCGAGATTTGGACCACGTGTGCCCGTCAGGGTATCGGGAATATCCTTGCCGTAACGATCCACGATCTGACCGAGAAGGGTGATCTCTTTTACCCCTTGTTTTGTCAGTGAGCGGACTTCAGCGACTATATCGCCAACTGGGCGCGAACGCTCGATGCCGCGCTTGTAAGGGATGATACAGAAAGTGCAGGCATGCGAACAACCATAAACAATAGGCACATGTGCGCTGATCAATTTGCCCTGCTCAGCAAGGGGCAGGATAAGTTCTTCATCCATCATCAGGAAACGGCGCGCCGTTTCAAAATCTTCAAGGGACTGAACTTCGCCCTGTGTAAGATGCGAGATAAGTGGACCCGGGTCGGAGGGCGGCGAGAACACATCCACATATGGAAGTTTCGCCCTGAGTTTCTCCGCGCCGCGCACCCCAACGAGACAACCCATCAAGTTGATCGTGAGATTCGGGTTCTTCTCTTTCAGTTTCTTGAAAGAACTGACTCGTCCCAGCGCCTTATCTTCCGCAGATTGACGCACGACACAGGTATTTAAAACAATAACGTCCGCTTCTTCGGGCTGATCGGTAAGGGAATAACCAAGATGCTCCAGAGATGAGCCGACACGCTGAGAATCGGCTACGTTCATTTGGCAGCCTTCGGTCCAGATATGGTATTTCATAGGGTCGGAATTATACCAAGAGTGGTCTAAAATAGATGAGCAGAGCCGTCGAGTGCTTTCATGATCTCCACCGATGTATAATATTCCCATGTACGAACCTATTCTTGACAATCCCATCGCCCGCGGACGGACAGCCGATGTCTACACCTGGGATGAAGATCACGTTCTCAAACTGTTCCATAATTGGTTCAGTCTCGAGGACATTCGGTATGAATTGAAGATCGCGCGCGTTGTTCATGCCAGCGGAGTGAAGACACCCGCGGTCAAGGAGTTGGTTCAAGTTCAGGGAAGGAACGGTCTGATCTACGAGCGTGTGGATGGAGAATCCATGCTGGAGATGTTCCAGCGTAAACCGTGGAAAGTGTTGGGCTATGCTCGCATCCTTGCCCGATTACATGCAGACATGCACGAGAGTGTCTTTGATGCGGATGTACCTGACCAACGCGGCAGGCTCCAACGAAAGATCAATCGTGCAGATGCGCTTCCGACTCCGCTGAAAACTGCCCTGCTGGACTCCCTGCATTCCCTCCCCGATGGCGACCGCGTCTGCCACGGAGATTTCCATCCCGCGAACGTTTTGGTATCCGATGGCGGCGCAACGATCATTGACTGGATTGACGCGGCGCGCGGCAATCCGCTTGCCGATGTGACGCGCACGAGCATTATCACTCTCGGAGCAGTGGCGGGTTCACAAATTCCCAATCCGTTTTTGAAAATTTTCGTGAAGGTCTTTCACTCTGCGTATTTGAAGCATTACTTCCGTATGAGACCTGGCGGCGAAGATGAATATCGCCGCTGGTTTCCCATCGTTGCGGGTGCGCGGTTGAACGAGAACATCCCTGAATTGGAGAAGTGGCTGGTGGAGCAGGCAGGCAAGGCGGAATAGAGCGGACTCCCATATCCTTCTAGGAGAGGGGTTGGGAGTGGTTGTTGACGGCCACAGGAAATGTTAAAGAATGAGGTCTCAAGCCAAATGCAATAATGTATCAGATTTGATGGTTGAAATTAGAGAAACTGCTTTTAGGAAAATGGATTTACCGGAGGTAAAATGAGCAAACAACCAGCGGGATTTGTTTCTGCAAATTACAAAGTGGCGGGTAGAATATTGTTCTTCGTGGGCATCATCAGTCTGCTGGCAAAAGGCGTGGACTATTTCACAGGCTGGTTCTCTCTATCCAATATTCCACTCTTTTTTGGTATTGCGTGCATTGCGTTCAGCCTGTATCTGATCTATTATATTGTTCCCAGGGAGAGATAATTGTCGGTATTACCAAATATTTGAAGACGACAAAACATGCACGAAAAGGAAAAGGAACAACCAATGCCCACCATCTGGATTCCCACTCCCCTCCGTGATTTGACGCAAGGAAAGGCATCGGTTGCAGTATCAGGCTCGAGTGTGCGTGAGGCGATTGAGTCCCTCGAAGTGAAATTTTCCGGTATCAAGGAACGGTTATGTGATGGAGAAAAAATCCACCCGAACATTTCTGTTTTCGTGGATGGTCAGATATCGCATTTGAAGATACGTGAGAGGTTGAGGGAGGATAGCGAAGTCCGTTTTGTGATCGCGATCAGCGGAGGATAACAACAGACCTGTGATGTCTGAAAGACATTACAGGTCTGTTGATAAACTCGGAGGTCTTTTGTCAGATTTATTTTGTGACATTTATCCGGGCGCTTCTCACTAACTATTAATCTCCACATGTGAAAATAGCTATCAACATTAAAAAGATATTTTATGCCTTTGGGCATTGGAGGCAAATCATGCAAATCAACAAATTCGTTATCGGCGGTTT
>DATDAG010000093.1:0-2942 GCA_036525495.1 Anaerolineales bacterium | reverse complement strand
CCAGCGTTCTCGAAAGTGCCGCACCAAGCTTTGGAGGGTAAGGTTTTGTTCCATAGGCGTTCAAAACCTTACCACACTTCAGGACAATTTTTAGATTTGGAATTGCTGAAAATTTGATCTTGGATTTGACTCTTGGATCGTTTCCATTTATGCTCACACCTGATTCTTTTACATCTGCATTTACCTCTCTGTTGACTCTTGTAATCGCCTTGTGCTACACTCCAGAAGCAATTCGTCAAACATAATAGGAGCATTTCATGCAACTTAAAGGCGAAGTCACAATCAATGCGCCAAGAAAAAAAGTGTGGGATTTTCTAACCGACCCAAACCAGCTTGGGCAATGTGTTCCCGGCTTGGAAAAGATCGAAACCATTGAAGAGTTGAAGAAATATCGCGGCGTTGTCTCAGTTGGACTTGGTTCCGTTAAAGCGCGGTTTTCTGGCGAAGTAGATGTTCTTGAGCTGGATGAACCCAACCGCGCAAAGTTGAAGGCGCATGGCACAGCTACAGGTTCTGCGGCGGACGCCTTAAGCGAGATGACCATGAGCGATGGCGAAAATAACTCGACGATCGTCAACTGGACGGCAGATGTCAATGTGTCAGGTCAACTTGCAAGTTTGGTCTCGCGTTTGATGGTTCCAGTCTCGCAGAAATTGGCGGGGATGTTTTACAATGAGGTTCGGAAGAGAATAGAAAACAATTAAAAATATGCGTGATATTTTGACCGATCTGATCCATTGGAGAGAGGAGGGATTGTCTATTGCGCTGGCAACAGTTGTAGAAACATGGGGATCTTCACCGCGTAAAGCAGGTTCAAAAATGGGACTGACGCTGGATGCACAGATCACAGGTTCGGTCAGCGGCGGATGTGTGGAGAACGCGGTCGTGGCAGCGGGGACGGAATCGATAAAATCAAACCGACCTCAGTTATTACATTTCGGTGTTGCCGACGAAGCCGCGTGGGAAGTGGGTCTGGCTTGTGGCGGCAGTATAGATGTTTTTGTGAAACCACTTGACGAAATTATTTTTGAATCGATAACTTCTATTGTTACGAACGACAAGCAGGGGGCGCTGGCTACCGTGATACGCAACGATGGTGCGATGCTGGGGCGGGAGATGGTCCTTGATGGGGATGGAGAAATTACTGGTTCAATTGGAAACGAATGGGACGAAAAAGTGTTTTCCTTGTTACAAGATTCTATAACGCAGGGAACGTCACGCCGTGTAATGTTGGATGAGTTGACTGAGATCTTCGTGGAGACGATCATGCCGCCCCTCACGCTCGTCATTGTGGGCGGAGCTCATATCTCCATTGCATTGGCAGCGCTGGCAAGAACGCTGGGATATCGTACGATAGTAATCGACCCCCGCAAGATTTGGGGAAGTGAGGAGCGGTTCCCGAACGTGGACAGACTCATCCAATCCTGGATACCCGATGCGTTCGAGCAGATTGCAATTACATCATCCACTGCCATTGCCATGCTGACGCATGATCCAAAACTGGATGATCCTGCGTTGAAGATTGCCTTGTCAAGTTCTGCGTTTTATGTCGGAGCATTGGGAAGCAAAAAGACCAACGCAAAACGACATGAAAGATTATTGAACGATGGAATGACAGAGTTGCAACTGTCGCGTTTGCATGCGCCGATTGGACTGAAGATCGGTGCGCAGTCGCCTGAGGAGATCGCACTGGCGATCATGGCGGAGGTGGTTGATGCTAATCGAAAACAGAATCAATTGTCAGTTGAGCAAGAAGCGGAAATTCATCCAATACTTAATGAAATGATCGGCGATTGAGCAGGACGAAGCCTGAATCGAAACCATTCGTTTGCAATATAGAACCCTGTAATGTTGGTCTCGAAATGGCTGTGCCTGCTCGACCAACGGAGTAGCCTATGAAACCTGCACCATTTGAATATCACGTTCCTGATTCAATAGAACAAGCCCTGGGCTTAATGAGCCAGCACGCGGACGATGCAAAAATTCTTGCGGGCGGACAAAGCCTTGTGCCAGCGATGAACTTCCGCGTTGCACAGCCGAGCATGTTGATCGATTTGAATCGGGTGGCGGAGTTAAATTACATTCGTGAAGACGGCAATGTGATTCGAGTCGGTGCAATGACGCGTGAACGGCAGGTGGAGCTGGACGCATCGATTGCAAAACACCTACCATTGTTGCATGAAGCAGCTCCGAACATCGCACATCCACAGATAAGAAATCGCGGAACGATCGGCGGAAGTATTGTCAATGCCGACCCTGCGGCAGAACTTCCTGTGTTGATGCTGGCATTGGATGCACGATTGAAAGCAAGGAACACTTCAGGTGAGCGCTGGATCGATGCGAGTGATTTTTTTATAGGCATGTTCACTACCGCGCTCGAACCCGATGAGATATTGGTTGAAATCGAGTTACCACTTATGGTGCCACGCACGGGTTGGTCATTTATGGAAGTTGCGCCGCGCGCGGGTGATTACGCGTTGATGGGAGTAGCAGCGCAGGTGACCTTGGACGAAAACGGAAAATGCAAAAATGTAAAACTCGTTTACTTGAACGCGGGCGATGGACCCGTGGACGCCAAAGATACCGCACAGTCACTGGTAGGGGAGAAGTTGAATGACAAGTTGATCGAATCTGCGTCGGTCAGAGCAAGTGAAATGGAAATTGCTCCGTTTGGTAATATCCATACTTCGCCAGAGTTTCAACGTCATCTGGCAAACGTTTTGACCAGGAAAGCATTGAAGCAGGCATTTCAGCGTGCGGGAGATAACCAATGACACGATCCATTCCTGTAACGATTAATGTCAACGATAAAGTATACAAACGCAATGTGGAGCCGCGCATACTGCTCAGCGATTTTCTGCGCCATGAACTTGGGCTGACTGGCACGCATGTCGGCTGCGAACATGGGGTCTGCGGCGCTTGCACGATCATGTTCGATGGCG
>DATDAG010000092.1:0-7894 GCA_036525495.1 Anaerolineales bacterium | reverse complement strand
TGAGATGAATCTCCTCGGACGGGACCAGGCACATGTCTGCGAAGGAGGCGAGGATATCCTGCTGGATCGGGTGGTTGACCTCGAGGTAATTATCGAGCGGGAGTCCGTGCATTTTTGCATAAGCAAGCATGGCTGTATGTTTGCCGGAGCAGTTGTTGCGGATCGGCGTGGGAGTCTGCCCGTTGATGATCAATGACTTGAAGGCGTGCGCATCGCCGGGCAGGTGAGCGCCGCATTGTAAATGCTTTTCCTCCACGCCAACTTTCTTCTGCATGGCTTCCACAATTTGCACGTGCAGGTCGCTCCCCTCATGCGAAGCACAGGTAATCGAAAGTTCACGCAGGGAAAAATTGAAATGCTCCACAAGGCCACCTTCGACAAACGGCAACACCTGGAAGGGCTTGGCACTGGAGCGTAAAAAAGCGACCGTTTGCGGGTCGCCATAAGAAGCGATCAATTTTCCGTTCGAGTCTACAACAGCGATGGAACCGAAGTGGACGGATTCGACGAGGTCTCCGCGTGTTGTTTCAAAGATGGGTTGGGCGTTCACTACTCGTCCAGAATGCTCCGCGACGCTGAAACATAATGGCGCGCAAAATAATTACGCAAACCAAACTGCAGGCGATGGGAATATTGCTTTTGCTTGGCGACAGGAGACTTGAACTCCTTCAAGACCTGGTCGGCAAGTTTATCGGTGATGTTCGCCGCGGATGATTTTTTGGCCCCGAGTTTTTCGATCTTTGCCTGGATCTTCTTGAGTGAATCAGCCTGGCTCCGGATGGCTTGTGGGGAAATTGTACCGTCCCTCCCGCCGATCACTGTAAAGCCCTTGAAATCTCCGCCTTGCAGGTAATCAAGCGCCTCGAGCCATGAGGGGATGTCGGCATGGGCAAGGAAGGGAGGCTGTCCCTTGACAACGGTGTCGCCGATGAATACGACCTTTTCCTCCGGCAGGATGACCCAGATGGCGCCTTCGGTGGGGCCGGGGTGGCTTTCGAGGATGACCGGCGTATCGCTCCAATGCAGTGACATTTTGCTCACGAAGGAAATCTCAGGGGGCGCCCAGCGCACACTGCCCAACCCAGGGATCGCCTCCCAGTTCGCGCCGGTCTCATCGCCCTGCGCTTTGAAAGTATTCGGGCGGTTCTGGAAGGCACGCGCGGTCTTCTCGTGCGCGATGACCGTACAATCCATGGCACGGACTCCCAGAGTGCGGTCCGGGTGTGAATCGAGGTTGATGAGTACACGTTCATGCCCATTCCCCATCCCCATCAAGGAAGCGCGCCAAGCGCGCCCATCTTCGGGTGCGGGCGGCGAGTCAATTTGAATTAACCCGCGCGACTGGATGATGGCGCCCAATGTCACGCCGGGGAAGCGTTCTTCGATATACACGTTCTTTGCAATTGCATCCATCTATTGAATTCTCCTTAAGTAACAGACTGCTTATCGCCTGTTAGTATTTATCCCTCTTCCGTGTTGGAATCCACCTGTTCCTTTGTGGCAACCGGGAATGTAAAGTGGAAGGTCGAGCCTTTACCAGTGTCGCTTTCCACCCAAATGCGTCCACCATGTCCCTGCACAGCGAGGCGACAGAAGGCAAGACCGATCCCCAAACCACCAACCTTGCCTTTCCCGCTTAAACGCGTGTACTTGTCAAAGATATGATCCTGTTCCGATGGCGGGATGCCGGAACCTTCGTCCCTGACCCAGATATGCACCCAGCCATCCTCCTCGCGGGCGCCGACTTCTATCGTCCCTCCACTGGGTGAATACTTGCTCGAATTCTCGGTCAGGTTGATCAACACACGGCGTGCCATATCTTTATCCACCCAAATGGATGGGAGTTCCTTTGGCAGGTCTTTCACGAGCGCCTGCTTGCGACTATTTATAGCAGGTTCCACATCTTGCAGGGCATCTTGGATCAGCAAAAGCGTATCCACCACGTTCTGGTCCGCAACGGGTTGCCCGGACTCCAGACGGCTGACATCAAGCAGGGAACTGACCAGGCGCTGGATACGGTCGGTCGAGTTCTCGGCAATTTTAAGAATGGTATGAACCGTCTCGCGCTCCGCCTCGGGCACCATGTAACTGATCACATCCAGACTTGAAACGATGTTCGCAAGGGGCGAACGCAGGTCGTGATAGATCATCGATGTCAGGTCTTCGCGCAGGTTGTCCAGTTCCTTGCGTTCGGTAATATCGCGGATCATCCATTGGATCGAATCGGTCGAATCGAATTCCACGCGGCGCGCATGGACCTCCACATGGATATGCGTTTCATCATGTTTGTGCAGGGATGATTCATAAGAGATCATCTGGTCACCGCGCAGGAACTCGAACTCCATCCCGGTCTTGTTCCAGTTCACTTCGTGCAGCTGGTCGATGCTCATCTCCTGCAGTTCTTCACGGGTATAACCGCTCAATAAACTCGCCCGGCGGTTGCCTTCGATGATGCGCCCCTCCCAATCCGTGATGACGATCGGGTCGATGCTTTCCTCGAACAGGTCGCGGTATCGTTTATGCGCGGCCTGCAAACGCTCGAATAACTGCGCGTTCTGGATCGTCGTTCCCGCCAGGCCGCCAATGCCGGTCATGACCAGCAATGCGTCGGGATCGAATGTTCTGGCAATCGGATTGATCGCTTCGAGAACACCGATGACACGTCCCTGCGATTGGATCGGCGCGACCAACAACGCTCGCATCTCGACTCCCCCCAGCCTGTCTGCCTCATTAAAATTTTTTTCCTTGTTGACGTCTGGCACCACCGCCCCGCGCCCCTCGCGCGTGACCGTACCCGCAATACCCACACCAAGTTCGATCGTCTTTCCAAGGATATTGCCCGCGTTCTGCCCTGCCGCCGCGCGAAAAACAAGATACTCGCCTTCGATCATGCCCAGCGCCACCGTCTCCACCTGCAAAGCCTGCATGGTCTGGATGAGGACGCGTTGATGCACGTCGTCCATGCGGAGCGATGTGTTCATGGCGGCTGCACCCTCTGCCAGTGCGGTCATGACGCGTGCCTGGCGCTGGCTCTCGGTATACAAACGCGCGTTCAATACTGCCACGCCAGCCTGATCTGCAATGGCTTGCATCAAGTCAAGTTGTTCGGATGAAAATCTATTCGGCTTGGTATGTACAAGCGTCAATACGCCTACCATCTTTTCACGAGCGAGCAACGGGACACAGATCGCAGACTTCGACCCCAGGCGGTCCGTATCGTCCGGGCGGATCAACCAGCGGTCATCCCTGCCCGTATCCGGAACGTAAACGCCCTTGCGGTTCTGTATCACCCACCCCGCAAGACCGCGCTCCATCGTTTCACGCATCTGCTGGGTGGTATGTTCGTGGATCTCCTTGCCGTACACGATGGTCGCGTCCACTGCCTTGCCGGAATCGTCCAGCACGACAATACTGCAACGTTCGCCGCCCACGTTCTGCAATGCCTCATACAACACGCGTTGAAGCACCGTCCGCAAATCGAGGGCGGTGGCTAGCTCCCGGCTGACGTGAAACAGGAGTTCAAGTAATGCCCGTGTCCGGTCTGTGTCTTGTGGAGGTGTCATAGTCTGCTACAACAATCGAAGTATAGCACAACACATATTCAGTATAGTCAAGGTAAAATTACAGTATGATGCTCGAAATTCCCCGCATAAAAGCCCTTTGTTTCGACGTGGACGGCACGCTCAGCGATACCGATGACCTGTATGTGCATAAAGCTGCGCGGTTCTTCCCTCGCTTCCTGTTCAAGGATCCCGATCACGCCGCGCGTCGCTTTGTGATGTGGATCGAAGCGCCGGGCAATGCCCTGCTCGGTCTCACAGACACGATCGGTTTGGATGATGAGATCGTCGCGCTCATTGATTGGATATCTCGTCACCAAAAGAAATCAGCCAAAAAGTTTTGGTTGATCCCTGGCGTGGACGAAATGTTGAAGCAACTGAAAGGTCACTACCCCATGTCCGTTGTCAGCGCGCGGGATGAAAATGGGACGATGCGCTTTCTCGAACAATTCGACCTCGTGAAATATTTCGACTCGGTCATCACCGGTCAATCTGCCGAACATACGAAACCCTACCCTGACCCGATCCTGCTCGCGGCGCAAAAGATGGGGGTCCAGCCTGAGGAATGCCTGATGATCGGCGATACCACCGTGGATATGCGTGCCGGCCAGTCCGCGGGTGCGCAGACGGTTGGGGTATTATGCGGCTTCGGCGAGGAAGCCGAATTAAAGAAAAAAGGGGCAGACATGATCTTGAAGACAACGAGTGAATTGGCTGGGTTCTTGTTAAATCAAAAGTGACCGTCATTTTTGAATTCACGGTAACTTCATAAATCGTCTATTGATGGTCCGCAAATGCGATCACAATAATATGCTGATTCAATAATTGCGGCGGCGCAGACTCTTTGCCAGGGACGATCTGACCCAGTGTATACCCGCCCGCAATTGGGACTTCCTTTCCAAGAATGTCCTGCACGGCGGCGATCTCCGCGCCCGGATGTGACTTCAACAACATCTCCCAGGCAATATCCACGAGGACAAGCGCAAAAGAGGGCTTATTCCCGTTGAGTCCCTGCAATGCCTGTTGGGCGGCTTGCTGTGCGGCTTTTTCGCACGAGTCACGGTTGCCAACCAAAAGATAGGCATCCACGCCATCGCGCACGGGCGCGTTCATGCGGAAACTTCCATCCGCTTCCACACGGATGGGTGCGCGTATGAGCATCTGGTCGCCCTGCTCCACACCCAGCGGATACAGCCGTGCGAGATGGCTCAAAGGTGGGAAAGCCCATTCACGCGCAGGATGCCCGAATAATTGAGAGTACGTTTCAGATGCAGGACGCCCATCCAGGGTGCGGAGCCAGAAGCCGCGTGAACGCGTTACACGAAAGTGACTGCCGACCGGGTTCCAGCCGTGCGCAGAACCTACACCCACACACAAACCGCCGCTTAGGATGGCTCCAGCGAGGGCGCCGCTTCCAGTCTGTGGACCAGCCAACTGGTAGGAATGACCCGTGTGCAGATCGCCGGAGGAAAGCGCCCCAGCCAGGGCAATGCCAGTGTTGGGAAGCGTCGAACATAACTGGTCGGCATCGCCATTGAAGCCGTCTGCGAAGAAGAGAAGAGCGCGCGCGTCCTCCTTACCTTCAAGCTGGCTCGCCAATTTGGAGCCTGTTTCACGCCCGCTCTGGGCATAACCGGGCATCCAGTGCGTCTCCGCCTGGAAATCACCATTCATTAAAGCGATGACTACAGAATTGGGATGCAAGCCTTTGGATGTAAAACCAACAGGACTGCTTAAACCGATCAACGGAGTCTCGCCGAGCAGGCTGGATGCGCCGTTGACAACATCGCGCGCCTGGTATTGATGTGAAGCAATGACAAATCCCATGCTGGGGTTTGCAGAACCGAGGTTGTTCAAGGCATGATGCATTGCCTGTAAACCGGCTTCGCGTCCGTTCAATGCCTGGGCGTGTCCGATGGCGGCTTTCAGGGTCATTTTTTCATCCTTCGGCAACCGGCACTGTGAAATGGAAGGTGGTGCCATGCCGGAACTCGCTCTCGAACCAGATACGCCCCCCCTGCATTTCAACGAGGCTCTTGGTGATGTTCAGACCAAGACCAGTGCCGGGGGCTTCACGCGCTTTTGAATCGTCGGAGCGGAAGAATTTCTGGAATATCTTTGCCTGGTCTTCAACGCTGATGCCGATGCCAGTATCTTTGACCCATAGGTGCACAACCTGTTTCGCACCCTCGAGGTCCCATTGGTTTTCAGTCATCTGCGCGCCGACGATAATCGTGCCACCTTCGGGTGTATATTTGTGCGCGTTGCTAACGAGATTTGTAAGAACCTGACCCACACGGATCGGGTCTGCCCAAACATTAGGCATTTGCTCTGAAAGCTGTAATTCCACCACCTGTTTTTTCTCTTCGATCTGTCGTTTGGTGGATCGTAAGACGTCATCCACGATATCCGGCACCTGTACGGCTTTGTAGTCGAGGCGGAGTCGCCCGGCTTCGATCTTGGCGTTATCGTTGAGGTCGGATACCAGAACGGACATGCGCTCGACGTTAGACTTGATGGTATGCAGGAAGTTGGTCTGCATGTCGTTGATCTGACCGACCGACCCCGCCGCAAGCAGTTCTGTATAACCCTTGATGGAGGTCATGGGGTTTTTCAGTTCGTGCGCCACAAATGAAACGAAATCGCTCTTGGCAATATCCGCCTGCTGGACTTCGTCGTAGAGTTGGGCGTTGTAGATAGCGATGGCGGCGTTATCGCTCAAGCGGTTGAGGAATGCCAAATTCTCCTGTGAGTCAGTCATGCTTTCGAGGAGCAAGAGACCGACAACATCCGCTTCACGCCGGATCGGGATGACGATTTGAGTGTGCGCCGTGGGCAGGAGTCCCTTTTCGCCTGCGTCGATCAGTGAGACCTGGCTGGGCTGTCCGCTTTCGAGAACAGGTTTGATGGTCGGCATATCAATGGGCAAATGGCCGTCGGATTGGTCGGAGAAAACATCATCGTAGCCTTCCTGTGCCATGAGGCGGATCTGATCATCTTCCAGCATGCCGATCAAACCCGCTTCTGCGTTGGAATGGCGCATTGCATATTCAAGTGTGGTGCGCATGGATCGGTCCACGTCGAGACTGGCGTTCAATTCACGGACGATACGACCCATGACCTGAAGTTCCTCCACGCGGGCGGCGAGTTCCTGGTCCGTCAATGCGAGCAGGCGCGCGTTTTCAACGGCAACCGCTGCCTGTCCTGCAAAGGCTGTCAGGATGTTCTGGTCGTCCTTGACGAATGGCAATCCATCGCGGCGGTTGATGACTTCGATGACACCAAGCACGCGGTCTTTGATCTGCATAGGGACGGCGAGGAGCGAGCGCGGGGTGCCGGTCTGTTTATCTGTGCTCACGGTACCGCGCACAAGGGAATGCTGGGCATCGTTTTCGATCACAGGGGCGCGGGTTTGGACGGCGCGTCCCACGATTCCGGTTCCAGCGGGGAGGCGTTGTCCAAGCAGGTTGCCTGCTACAGGTCCGATCGTGACGCGGAAGACCAGATCACCGGTTTGGTCATCCACCATGAACAACGTCCCGGCTTCGCAGTTAAGAATGTTGACAGCATTATCCAGGATGTTATGAAGCAGGGGTTCCTGTTCGAGCGTGGATGTCAATTGCCGTGTGATCTCGTTCAGTGTTGCAAGTTGCCGTGCGCGATGCTCGGTCTCCTGCAGGAGGCGTGCCTGGACAATGGCGCCTACGGTCTGGTCTGCGATGGATTGTAGGAGGTTGAGTTGTGCGCGCGTATAGGTGACCGTGGCATCCCGGCTTCCAACGCTTAATGCGCCAATGGTCTCGGCACCCGAGTTGAGAGGAACACCCATCCATGCCAGGATACCGTCTGCCGCAGGGTTCATGTTACGGGACTGACATTCCCGTTTGTAATCCTGGGTGATGATCGGGCGTCCCTTACGAATGATCTCCTGTCCCAGACCGAGGCTGGGTGGAAGCGGCTGATTTTCAAGGGAGTCCACACGCTCGTTATCATCCACGCGGAAGCCGTAATAGAAATAATTTGCGGGTTTGTTATACAGGGAAATATGGAAGTACGTGGATGGGATGATCTGGGATGTTTGTGCGAAGATGAGTTCGAGAATATCGTCGAAGGTAAGTGTGACATTTACACCTTGCGATACGCGCGAGAGTGCGTTCATTTCCTGCACACGGCGTTCGAGGTTGGCAACCGTCTGCACGCGGGAGATGGCAACCGACGACTGGTCGGAAATATTTTCCAGGTAATCAAGATCTTTGGGCGTATAAGCGCTGCCTGAGATAGGCGAACCCAGGGCAAGCCAGCCGACGGGTTTCTCTTCACCACTAAAAGCGATG
>DATDAG010000091.1:0-5337 GCA_036525495.1 Anaerolineales bacterium | reverse complement strand
CGAAAGGAATCGTGGAAGTCCACGGTGGGCGCATTTGGGTGGAGAGCACAGGCTATGACGAAGTGAATTTCCCCGGCAGCCACTTCCACGTTACCCTGCCCATGGGCAAGGATGAAGCCATGGCTGGCACGGAAGTGAAGCTAAGTTTCGCCTAATAAAGAAGTACACAAGGGGATAAGTAAAAAAATAACAGGTGAACGGGTTGAACAATTTGTTCACCTGTTATTTTGTCTGTCTACATAAGGCTTCTTCTAAACACCCTATGATTTTTATATTCGATGCCGTTCAGATTTTTCAAGTCCGCGCGCATTTGCTCTGTGGTCTCAGCCACCTGGGTCATCTCCACATGGGTGAATTGTTTGAAGCCTAAAAGTGTCTGCCCCATTTCTGAGTAAAGGATGGCGTTCCCGCCGTGTCCCTGAAATTCAGGCAGGATGCCCATACCGTTGACTGAGACCGTATTCGTGCGTTGAAGTTCGAGGAGCAGGTCAATGAGTCCAAATGGGAACAGCCGTCCCTTGGAGCGTTGAAGCGCCGCGGACACGTCATGGAACGCAAAGAGGAATCCAACTACGTCCTCACCATGCACGATGATCTTGATGAGGCGGTGGTCGGCGATGGTCATAATGTTGTCTGTAACGAATTTGATCTCGCGCGGCGTGAGCGGATAATACTCCCAGTTGCGGACGAAGGCTTCGTTATATGCCTTGCCGATGCGCGGCGCCCATAAAATGAGTTCCCTCTTATTCCTGAAGCGTTTTACCTGTAACCCACCCCGTTGCATTACGCGTTGTGTAATGCGCTCCACGCGCGCAGGGACCTGAAATTTGTCGGCGGGGAGATAACAGGAGACAAAATCCACTTCCTTTTCAAAACCCTGCGCTTCGACAAGTTTCTGATAATAGGCGTAGTTGTAATTCAACATGGTCATCGTGTTGCGGTGTTCGTGACCAAAAACCAGGATGCCATACCCATCCAGCGGACCCATACCCTTTGGACCAACAACTTCACTCAAGCCGCGTTCCTTCGCCCAGTCAGAGACCGCGTCGAACAGCGCTGTCGCAACATCCCCGTCATCCTCGCAATCGAAGAAATAGAAGTTCGCCTTTTTTGTCTTGTGGTACTCATTGAAGGGCTTGTTCTCTATTGCGGCGATTCGCCCTACGTCTTTCCCGTCCCGCACAGCCAGAAAAAAATCCATCTCAGAATGTTCGTGGAAGGGATGCTTCCTGCGATTCAAATATGTATATGCGTCAATATTGATCAATGGAACCCACTGCGGACAATCCTTATACAGGCGATGAGGCAATTCCACAAATCGTTTCACCAGTTTCCTGTTTTCAGTATCAATTTTCTCGATGACCAGCATAATAACTCCTGAAAGATGATGTCCCTGTGCCCAATATAACACCGGTTGATTAAATAGGGTTCATGCTATACTTAAAGAAAAACGGGCAAAGGAAATTTATAATGTCATCTAATAAACAACACCAGGAAATGCTCAAAAAATACGCTGAAGTCATCGTAAAAGTCGGTTTGAACCTGCGTAAGGGACAACGTCTCTTTATCACAAACTGGACTGCGCGTGGCGTACCACCTGCAGCGCGCGCTCTTGTTCATGAAGTGACCAAAGCCGCCTATGTGGCAGGCGCAAAATATGTGGAAACGATCTGGGGTGACGAGGAGATGCTCCGCATTCGTTTGAAGGATGCACCGGAAGATTCTTTTGACGAATACCCCAAATTCCAGGTCGCTGCCGCAATGGATATGATAAAGAATGGCGATGCATTGCTCTCCATATCTGCCAATGATCCGGACGCTTTTGCAGGATTGGATTCGGAACGCGTCGCTGCCATGCAAAAAAGCCACCTGCAGAACTACTCCCCGGTTCCTGCAGAGACCAGCCGAAATGCGGTCAATTGGTGTGTGGTCGCCTCTTCGGCGCCTGCCTGGGCAGTGAAAATATTCCCAGATCTCGAACCCGATCAGGCAGAAGATAAATTATGGGAAGCCATCTTCCAGACCACGCGTATTGATCAGCCGGACCCGGTTGCCGCATGGATGGATCATATCCAAAACCTGACCAAGCGCGGAAAATATATGCAATCGAAGAAATACTCAGCGCTTCACTTCAAAGCCCCCGGCACAGACTTCACCCTGGGACTGCCCCAGGGACATCGCTGGATAAGTGCCCGCCTGCCTGCCGAAAACGGCATAGACTTCACAGCCAACATGCCCACAGAAGAGATATTTACCCTCCCGGACCGTCACCGCGCGGATGGAACCGTTGCCGCGACTTTCCCACTCAGTTACGCTGGCGCACTCATCGAAGATTTCAGTGTGACCTTCAAGGACGGGCAGATCGTCAAGGTGAACGCCAGGAAGAACGAAGCCATCCTGCAAAAACTCGTGGATACAGATGAAGGTTCAAAACGACTCGGCGAGATCGCGCTCGTCCCCGCCAGTTCGCCCATCGGCAAGCGCGGTCATCTTTTCTACAACACGCTGTTTGACGAAAACGCCTCCTGTCACATTGCCATCGGACGCGCTTATCGC
Source organism: Anaerolineales bacterium (assembly GCA_036525495.1). Lineage (GTDB taxonomy): Bacteria > Chloroflexota > Anaerolineae > Anaerolineales > Villigracilaceae > Defluviilinea. The sequence continues at coordinate 2,781 of DATDAG010000091.1, read as the reverse complement.
TTCACACTTACGGGAGGCGAGGAGTTGAACGATGAAGAATTTATCTCCGCTGGAGGCAATGTCAGCCTCAACCACGTGGATTTTATGATCGGCTCACCGCAAATGGACATTGACGGTATCATACAGGACGGCACACGCGAACCTGTCATGCGACAGGGTGAATGGGCTTTTGAGGTGTAAAGCATCTTCGAACCAAAGCAACCAGATACGTCCGGCGCAAATGTGTCGGACGTAATGTTTACAGAGTTATAATAAGAGCATGGCAGAAAAAAACAATCTCTTAGTTGAACTGGACGAACTGCTTGCCGCGGAGTTCGCCTATATCGCACAGACCGCCTCGCAGGCTAATGAAGATCGTGCGCGAGTTTCATCCTTCTACATGATCGCGGTCGGTTCGCTCATAGCCGCTTTGTTCGGCACGCAACTCTTCGAACCTGAAAAATTCACCCAAACCATCAAGTTGATGTTCAGTGGTGTATTCGTTCTCCTCACATTCCTGGGCGCGTCTACTGTCATGCAGCTGGCGCAGTTGCGTTCCGCATGGTACGAGTCTGCGCGGGCAATGAACCAGCTCAAAGACTTCGCCATGAGTCAAAACCCCGAACTTGTCAATGCCTTCCGCTGGAAGACCAGCACTATTCCCGACAAGTATAAAATAGGCAGTGTCTCGTTTTACCAGGCATTCGAGGTCTCCATGATCGGCGGGCTGATGTTCGGCGCGGCAATGTTCTTCCTGCAATATGCATTCTTTGCGCCAAATATCCTGACATGGTTCCTCTGTGCCCTGCTTGGCGGACTTGCCATTTTTGTTCAAATGACGATCTACAAACGCTTGTTGAAATAACATGCCGCGCGACTTTGCAAACCATCCACCAACCGCATTTCAACGACTCCCCGAATACAAACGAGACGACGACTGGATCCGCGCTTTCCTTCGCACTGCCAAAGTAGGACACATCGCCTCTTCGCGTGTCGGACAGCCGTTCCTCAACCCAAGCACGTTCTGGTTTGACGAAGAGAATCATCAGATCGTCTTTCACTCAAATGTCACAGGTAGAATCCGCTCGAATTTGGAGAGCAACCCGAAGGTCTGTTTTGAGGCGAGCGAATTGGGGAAGTTACTCCCATCGAACATCGCGTTGGAATTTTCTCTCCAATATCGAAGCGTGATTGTCTTCGGCACGGCGCATCTGATCACGGATGAAGCGGAAGCGCGGAGAGTCCTGTATGGACTTATCCAAAAGTACTTCCCAAAGATGACAGCAGGTAAAGAATTTCGCGAAATCACGGACAAGGAGTTGAAACGCACGTCAGTTTACGCGATCCAGATCGAAGAATGGAGCGGCAAGGAAAACTGGAAGGACCGCGCCGATCAAAGCGACGAATGGTCCCCGCTCAGCGAAGAGTGGTTTGGAACTTAGAGGCAACTTCCTGCGTTGAATAACGTAAACAGAGTAACAACGTTTTCATTTGGAGAAACCATGACTGAAAAAAAATACCGCACCGAAGAATTTCGTGTAAATGGCGAGGAATTGCTCGCCAAGATCAAGAACCTGATTAAGGAGGGGAACATCCGCCGCATCATCATCAAGGACAAGGAAGGCAAGATCGTGTTTGAAATTCCACTCACATTTGGCGTGGTCGGCGCGTTGATCGCGCCGCAACTTGCTGCCATTGGAGCCATCGCCGCCTTGTTGACCGAAGCCACGGTAGTTGTGGAGAAATCCGAGTAGTTCAAAAGGCAAGATTGCTTTTTAACTTCAAAAATGCTATAAATATTTTAGGGGAACTGTTGAACATTAACATCCAAACCAATCAAAAGGAGGCAGTATGAACCAAAACATTGGACTATGGATCGACCATAAACAGGCGTTCCTGATTTGGTACGACAGGAAGAAAGTGGAAGTCATTCCGTCCAATCTGGAACCGCGTACTCACTCATCAGGCGGCATACGTATCGGAGGTAAACACAACCAAAGTGTTGATTCAGAATTACGGCACAACGACCGCTATAACAATCAATTAAGCAGGTATTACTCGCAGGTCATTGCGACGATCAAGAACGCCGACTCCATCTTTATCATGGGTCCCGGAGAGGCAAAGCTGGAACTGGAGAAAGCGATAAAAAGACACAAGGATATGATCAGGAAGCTGTTGCAGGTTGAAACAGCGGACAAAATGACCAAAAACCAGATGATTGCAAGGGTAAAGGAGTTTTTCTCGAAAAACTCAAACAACTAAACAATGGAAATTCAAAAAGCCGGAGGCGCATACCTTCGACTTTTTAATTTATGTGATGAATCTATATTGAAGATCCCGGCTGTGTAGCTTGCTCAGATCCGATGCGGAATGGACGCATCATCTCGTTGTCTTCGTGCTCAACAAACAAGAGACTGGCTTTCGCCAGTCTCTTGCTGTTGGATTGTTTTTAGTAGTCGGTTCCTCTAACAAAATCGCGGGTAACTGGCGCATTCGGATTGGGTACGACCGAATTGGGGCGCATCATCTCGTTGTCCTCGTGGTCGATGATGTGGCAGTGCCAGACGAAGCCGTGCCCGCCGTTGGGGTCAAACGGGAACCAGGCATTCGCGGCAGGTCTGTCCGCCGGCAGCTCGGTCGGCGCCCAGCGCACCATGATGCGGGTCACTTCACCGGGATACATGATCACCGTGTCCTTCCAGCCCGCCTCGCTCGGCAGCGGAGGCTTAACCGGCCACTTCTTGGCGTTTAGGAAACCCCCGACGGGCGGGTTGCCACCCACGGCGCCGTCTGTATTGGCGT
>DATDAG010000090.1:0-3166 GCA_036525495.1 Anaerolineales bacterium | reverse complement strand
GCCGAACGCGGTCGGGTAGCGGGTTGCCATGTTCACGACAAGCCCTAAAGATTTCTCGGCGATGTCACGATATCTCCCTTCACCTGTAAATTCCGCCAGTTTCAATAAAGCTTCACATGCCAGAGCGTTGCCTGATGGCGTGGCGTTATCCTGTACATCTTTTGGGCGGAGCAGTAACGCTTCACCATCTTTTGATGTGTCGAAGAATCCACCATTCGGGTCTTCGAAGAACTCGAGCATTTCGCTTGCAAGTTCTGTTGCAAATGAGAACCACTTGTTATTGAAATCCGTCTGGTAGAGCTCGAGCAAACCAAGTATCAATGCGGCATAATCTTCAAGAAAAACTTCATTCGTGGTTTTTCCATCGCGCCAACTGTGTTTGAGCCTGCCGTCAGGGCGCAGAGATGCGAGAAGAAATTCGGCGTTGCGGGTAGCCAATTTGTAATATTTCCCGCGCTGAGCAAAATGTAGCAGAGACGAGGAACTATCATTATCAAAGATTCGTGTCGCCTCTGCCATTGTCGCGAGCATAAGACCGTTCCAGGATGTGAGTACCTTATCGTCTGTGACTGGCCGAATGCGTGATGATCGGACGGATAAAAGCCTGGAGTGGCAATCTGCTAATTTGACCGGAACAGTTTCGAGGTTGAGTTTGAAGCGGGCGGCGAGGGATGCATCATCCAATGAGCGCTGGAGAACCGTCTTGCCTTCCCAGTTGCCACGCGCGGTTATCCCATTAGCCGCTTCAAAGAGATCTGAATCGCCTTTGAGTGTTGAACGGATCTCATCGAGAGTCCAGACATAGAACCTGCCCTCTTCTCCTTCTGAGTCGGCATCCAGAGACGAGTAAAAGCCACCGTCGGGGTGTGTCAATTCGCGCGCGATGAAATCAAGTGTTTCAGTGACGATCTGTTTGAAGAAGGGATCGTTTGTGATTTGAAATGCGTGAAGATAGACGCGGGCAAGCTGGGCGTTGTCATAAAGCATCTTCTCGAAATGGGGGACGCGCCACAAATTATCCACGCTGTAGCGCGAGAAGCCGCCGCCGACTACGTCGTACATGCCGCCGCGAGCCATGGCTTTTAGGGCATGGACAACTGCCCTCTCCCCTGACTCATCTACCTCAGGGAGATGGGAACGTCTCAACAGGAATTCAATCGTCATCGGTTGCGGGAATTTTGGCGCGGAACCCCAGCCGCCATAGCTCCAATCATAGTTTTCGATCAGTGATTTGACTGCTGAATTGAGATGCGCTTGCGTGAATGTCGAATCAGATTGGGTGTTGAGGCTCAAGGTCTGTTGCAAGTGACCTGTGACTTCATTGCCAGCCCGAAATGCTTCGGCGGGTTGTTCCTGCCATGTGCGGGCAATGCCTGCCAGCACATCCCTGAAGGATGGCGTGTTATATCGCGGCACAGGAGGAAAGTAGGTACCTGCGTAAAACGGCTTGAGATCGGGCGTAAGAAATACGGACATGGGCCAGCCGCCTGAACCTGTCATTGCGACTGTGGCTTGCATGTAGATCGCATCGAGATCGGGGCGTTCTTCGCGATCCACTTTGATGTTGATGAAGTGCTCGTTCATGAACGCGGCGGTTGCTTCATCTTCGAATGACTCATGGGCCATGACATGACACCAATGACATGCGGCGTAACCTATCGATAAAAAGATAGGTTTGTTTTCTTCTCTGGATTTTGCGAGGGCGTCTTCATTCCAGAGGTGCCAGTCTACAGGATTATCCGCGTGTTGGAGAAGATAGGGGGAGGTGGATGTGGAGAGTCTGTTCATAATGGTTGGATGATTGTATCCTTGTTTAGCTTACCGAATTTCAACCCTTTGCCATTTCCGCACCGAATTGACCAAAAAGACTTTCGCAAAATTCTTCAGTTCATCCACTCTGACGACTCTTTCCTCCACTTGATCTGTCTCCAGCAAATACGCACGGAACGTGCCTGCAAGCACTCCGCAGGAGACGGGTGGGGTGTATAGTTTACCGTCCATTTCGACAACGAGGTTGCCGATGGTGAACTCGGTCAGTTCGCCGTGTTCGTTGTAAAGGAGGACCTCATCGTAATCAGGAAAGCCTTTGCGGGCGGAATCGTACATTTCTCGATGGGTGGTTTTGTGGAAGAGGAAGACATTCTCTGAGTTGACAGGTTCTTCGGCGAGACAGACCTTTAGTGAGACAGGACTAGCCGGTGAATAAAACTTTTTCACCTCGTGACTTAGGATCCCATTTTTATCGAGCAGCAATCTCACGCGTTGCGGGGATGTGAATTGAGATGATACTTCATCTAGGTAAGTTTCCATGATTTCTTTTGGAAGTAGGGGCGGGGTTACCCCGCCCCTACGAGTAATTGAAAAATCAAAATACTCTGCTGAACCCAATAGGCGAGTGATATGTTTTTCGCGCAGAAAGAAGCCTTCTTCTGGGGTATACAGCATGGTTTCGAGCAATGAAAATTGCGGCGGAGACTCGGTCAATACACGGGCTTTGAGGAGGGCTTCGGCGTATTCGTTTGTGCTGGTGGAGTCCCAGACGATACCGCCGCCCACTCCGTACTCTGCGGTTTGCTCTTCGCGATCTATCAGTGCGGTGCGGATGGCCACGTTGAATAATGCTTTGCGATTTGGAGAGATATAACCAATACTGCCGGTGTAAATTTTGCGCGGTGTCGTTTCGAGGTCAGTGATGATCTTCATCGTGCTAACCTTTGGAGCCCCTGTGATGGATGCACAAGGGAAGAGCGCTTTGAAGATGTTCGTGATCGAAGTCGATGTAGTTGCCCGTACCGTGGATGTCATTTGCCAGAGGGTGGGATATTTCTCGGTTGTGAATAATTCGGGGACATGGACGCTTCCAATCTTTGCGATGTGACCGAGGTCGTTGCGGATCATATCCACGATCATGACATTCTCGGCGCGGTTTTTTTCTGAGTTGTGCAACCATTCGGCTTTTTCTTTATCTTCGAGAGTTATGCGCCCTCGTTTGACTGTCCCTTTCATGGGGCGGCAGGTGATGGTGCCTCCATCGAGTTGGAAGAATAATTCAGGGGATGCTGATGCAATAACATAATGGCCCATGTCTATGTACGCGGCGTGATTATTTTGTGTCTGCGCGAGATGGAGGAAGAAATTCCAGGGGTCGGTTTTGAATTCCGTTTGC
>DATDAG010000089.1:0-2266 GCA_036525495.1 Anaerolineales bacterium | reverse complement strand
ATTGATGTTGATCCATTGGGTGCGGCGAAGTTCGAGAAGCAGGGTCAACCAACCGAATGGGAAGAGTCGTCCGCGTGTTTTTTGGAGCGCAGCAGAAATATCAGGGTACGCCATCATGAAGCCAACAACCTTGTCGTCTTTCATTACCATTTTCATTAACTTCGGATCAGCCAGCCAGATCATTTGATTCGCCATGGCGTCCACTTCTTCTTCCGTGATCGGCGTCGTCCCTGATGTGCCGCCCAGTAAATTATTGTAGAGGTCCTTCAAATGTGGAATGAGGACTCGTAAGTCCGCGCGAGTGTTGCAACGAGCAATGCGAAGTCCGCGGCGCTGGGCGAGACGCTCAGCAAGTGAGTGGATACGCGGCGGGAATTGGATATCGGTTCCCAAATACCCTGAAACTGATTCGTTATCTTTGACGAATCCCTGCGCTTCAACGAGATCCACGTCATAGGCGGGATTATAGGGCAAGCCGAAAGCAGATCGATGCTCGAAACCTTTGATCAATAAACCAAATCCATCCAGCGGAGTGAATCCCTTTGGACCGATGATCTTATCCAGTCCACGTGAACGCGCCCAATCGAAAACAGTTTTGAAGAGCGCGGTCGTAGCTTCTATGTTGTTTTCACATTCAAACTGATAGAAGAAAGCTGTCTTGCTTTTGTTGAATTCGATGTAGCGTGAATTGTCGAGGACGGCAAGCCTGCCTACGGGACGAGTTCCATCGAAGGCGAGAAAGAACGAGGCATGGGAATGTTTATAGAATGGAAACCGCTTCGGGCTAAGTCTGATGCGTTCATCCATTTAGAGGGGCGGCACCCATTGAGGTAGGTATACAAAATAACGTGGAAAAGCCTTGAAAAAAGAGGGGATCGCTGACAAACTTGTGTTTCTCAAGACGCAAGGAGGCCAGCGATGCACCCTCAGGAACAATTCTGCCAGAACAATGACTGCCCGGCTAGAGGGCAAATTGGAAAAGGCAACATCACAGTACATTCACAAAAAGACCAGCGTTATCGCTGCAAGGTGTGCGAGCGCACCTTCACCGCCAGGAAAGGAACGGCGATGTTTGGACTGAAGAAAGACGCCCAACTGTTCACCCTGGTCATCACACTGCTCTCGCATGGTTGCCCAATTCCTGCGGTGGTGGCGGCATTTGGACTGGACGTGCGCACGGTACGGACCTGGCTGTTGAAGGCCGGACAACACTGCCAGGGCGTGCATGAGCACTTTCTCAATGCCAAACGCTTCGACCTGGTCCAGGTGCAGGCCGACGAGATCAAGGTTCGGACCCAATCGGGCTGGTTGTGGATGGCGATGGCGATGATGGTCTCGACCCGCTTGTGGCTGGGTGGTTGTGTCAGCCCGAAACGAGACCGGGCGCTCATCGCAGCACTGGTGGCCCAAATCCGCTCGATTGCGCTGTGCCGCCAGCTGTTGCTGGCCGTGGATGGTCTCAAAAGCTATGTGCAGGCCTTCCAAAAAGCCTTCCGCAGCCCAATGCGCACCGGCAAACTCGGGCGACCCAGGCTGATTGCCTGGCAGGAGATCGTCATCGTCCAGGTCGTGAAGCAAAAGACTGCCGGACGCTTCTCCATTCAACGGCGCATCGTGCAGGGCTGTCAGGAAGTGGTTGACCAACTGCTCTCGGTCAGCCAGGCTGGGGGTGTCATCAATACCGCCTTCATCGAGCGCCTGAATGCGACCTTCCGCCAACGGCTGGGTGTGCTGGCCCGCCGCACCCGCAACCTGGCTCGCAAGCCCGAGACCCTGCAGGCCAGCATGTATCTGCTGGGCTGCGTTTACAACTTCTGCACCTTTCACAAGAGTTTGCGATTACGGCTCTACGTCGGCGAACGTGGCCGCAAATGGGTGCCGCGCACCCCGGCCCTGGCGGCCGGTTGGACCGACCATCACTGGAGTGTGCAAGAATTATTGGTTTTCAAGGTGCCGCCTGCCCGCTGGAAACCACCGCTCCGTCGTGGCAGGCATTCAAAGGCGACTTTGCGCCTTATTCAACAGTGGTGTTCTTGACCACGCTATTATGTATTGCTACCAACAAAGATAAAACCCATTAAGAAACCTATAAATAGGAACACATAAGGCCATAAACGTTTATAAATTTGTTCGTCTGGCGCTAGGTGACCCAGTCGCAGCAATGGCGTTCCCCCGATCAACGAAGTGAGGTCATTATGGAATTTCATGTTTCTCCTTCGATCAAAAACTGTGGTAGCAATACATAATAGCGTGGTCAAGAACACCA
>DATDAG010000088.1:0-5129 GCA_036525495.1 Anaerolineales bacterium | reverse complement strand
TATTGACCGCGCGCTTGTATTGGTCTGACCTCGACCGCCGCATCATGCAGGAGGTTTTGCTCGGCATCGGTGGTGTGCGGGTGCTGCGCGCGCTTGGAAAGAAGCCAAGCGTCTGGCACATGAACGAAGGTCACGCGGCTTTCCTGACCCTGGAGCGGGCGCGTGAATTCGTTGCCAAAGGCGAGACGTTCGATGCCGCCATCGAAAAGACGAGCGGACAAAATGTCTTTACCACACACACACCCGTCCCCGCGGGGAATGACGAATTCCCGCTCTGGCTGATGGATAAATATCTCGCCGCGGTCTGGCCTCAACTCGGTCTCACGCGCGAACAATTCTACGATCTTGCGCGTCACGAACAGGCGCACGGCGAGACGTTCAGCATGGGCATCCTCGCGCTGAAGTTTTCGAACGGGCGTAACGGTGTCTCTGAACTGCACGGACACGTTGCGCGTGACATGTGGAAGTTCATGTGGAAGGGCAAGAAGGTCGAAGAGGTTCCCATCACACACATTACGAACGGAGTCCACACTGCGAACTGGATGGCGCGGCGTTTGCGCATGCTGCTCGACCAGCATCTCGGCCAAGGCTGGATGGACCGTCTCGACGAAGCGGAGTTGTGGGACCAACTCGATTCCCTTCCGAACGAAGCCTTATGGGAGGTTCGCCAGCACCTCAAACGCAAGATGAACTTCTACCTGCGTGAGCGCGTTCGTGAACGCTGGACGGTGGGCGGGTTCCATCCTGTGCAGGTGGTTTCTGCGGGCGTGATGCTTAATCCGTATGTTCTCACCATCGGATTTGCGCGCCGTTTTGCAACGTATAAACGGGCAAGCCTTATCCTCACAGATGTGGAACGCTTGCTGCATGTCATTAATCGCCCGAACATGCCCGTGCAGATCGTCTTTGCGGGCAAGGCACATCCCGCCGACGAACCTGGCAAGCAGTTGATCCAGAAGATCTATCGCACGGTCAAACGCGCCGAAACGGGCGGACGCCTTGTCTTCGTCGAGGACTATGACATGAACCTTGCGCGTTATCTCGTTCAGGGCGTGGATGTGTGGCTCAACACGCCGCGGCGTCCGCTGGAAGCCAGTGGCACATCGGGCATGAAGGCTGGCTTGAACGGCGCCTTGAACTTCTCCATTCTCGATGGCTGGTGGCGCGAAGCGTATAACGGCAGGAACGGCTGGTCCATTGGCGAGGATAAACACACCGAAGTGACTGACGTGCAGGATCAAGCCGACGCGCAGGATCTATATATCACGCTGGAGAATGAAATCATCCCGATGTATTACGATCGTGATGTGAACAATGTCCCCGTTGAATGGGTGGAGTGGATGAAAGACTCGATCAAGACTGTCACGCCGCAGTTCTCCACGCGGCGTATGGTCAAGGAATATGTGGAGAAAATGTATTCTAAGGCATTGGAATAAAACTGTAGGGTGAGGCTACGAAGCGTCTCGCCTCATTTCACCGGATTCTATAATCGGGCGGGAAGATCTGCCCCTAATGAAAAAAGAGTTGATGAAAAATATTACTGTTACCGAACTTTCTGAGAAACTCAAATCTGAAGAACAGTTCATCTTGCTCGATGTGAGAGAACTCGTCGAGTTGAACCATGCCAAAATAGCGGATGACAGGCTCGAGGTCACACCGATGAGCCGATTGGCACAGGAGGGGACAGCCGCGATGTCTGAGTCTGCTCAGTCGCAGGAGTTAACCATCTATGTGATCTGTCATCACGGCAACCGCAGTATGCAGGTCACTGCCTGGCTGACCCAGCAGGGCTGGGCGAACGTCTACAACGTCAGCGGCGGGATCGATGCGTACGCGCGGCAGGTGGATAAGTCAGTGGGGCTCTACTGATTGAAGGTTGAAGGTTTCAAGTTGAAGGAATAAAAAAGGTTGAGCAACTCGCTCAACCTTCCAGCTTTAAACCTGTAATTTTCAACTTATTTATCCGAACACAAACTCCCCATTCTTGTAGAACAGTTCTCCGTCCACGGTGATCTCTGAATCCGTGCGCAGATCGCAGATCATATCCCAGTGGATCGCGGATTTATTCTTTGAGCCGGTCTCGGGATAGCCCGCGCCGAGTGCCATGTGGAACGTTCCGCCAATCTTTTCATCGAACAGGATATTGCCTGTGAACCTGTCGATGTCGGAGTTGGTGCCAATAGCGAATTCGCCCAGATAGCGTGAGCCATCATCCGACTCTAGCATCTTGATCATGTAACTCTCGTTCTTGTCGGCTTTTGCCTTCTCCACACGCCCGCGGTTGAATATCAACTCTGCACCTTCCACCGCCACACCCTGATAGATGGCAGGATAAGTGAACTTTACCCAGCCATTGACCGAATCTTCGACAGGTCCAGTGAATATCTCGCCATCCGGCATGTTGTTGATGCCTTTTGAATTCATGAACTTCCGCCCCTTGATCGAGAGTGTCAAATCAACATCTGGACCGCGCATTGTAACGATGTTTTTGCCAGCAAGGAAGTCAATCACCTTTTGTTGAGTAACAGCAGTGTTGTTCCAATATGTGATTGGGTCATTTTCGTATGCATGGACTGCATTATAAAAAAATTCCTCATACTGTTGCAGGCTCATACCTGCATCCTGGGCATAACCCTGGGTTGGGAAAAGCGTGGTGACCCACTTGAATTTTCCCTCTGCGCCTCTTCGCATTTGCACTTCTGTGATCGCCCCTTTTGCCAGTGTTCGTTTTTGCATGCGCTTTGAATCCATTGAGTTCATGTCACGTGGATTCGTCGCGGAATGAACCCTGATTCGAGACTCAAATTGATCATAGGCAAGTTTGAAAAAAGTGGGTACAAACTCAATCTGCGCGTCATTCCCATGGACGAGCAGAAGTTCTTCATGATCGGGATAATTAAAATCGGGAAGCATGATAAGCGGATGCGGGTGGCCGCCCTTATCCAAAATTTGAATAATCAACTCCCGCACCAGCGGCTCGGCGGCGGTTGTTGCCTCGATCAGGACGCGATCGCCGGGTGCAATGTGTGTTGAATGTTCCACCAGAATTTTTGCGAATTTTTGGACTCGTGAATCTGCCACGAAATATCTCCTTGATGTTTGAATTGTGAGATTATATCACTCCATTTTTGGGGTTTTTTATCTCAAAAGAATTGTAACTTTTGTCACGTGTAATTTGCTCAAAAATGGATAAGATTAGTAGTAATTATCGGTTCGACAGCAAGGAGAGACCATGACCGTTCTTTCAACAAAACAAACGATTGCCTGGGCTGAGGTGGACGAAAATGGCCGCCTCATTCTTCCACCCGAAGTTGCCCGCCAGTATGGACTGAATCCCGGCTCAAAGGTCCGTCTCGACGAAGGGCACAACTTTGTCCGTATGCACCGCCCGGTGACGCACCTCACCAAGGTCTATATCGAGCCGACCGTTGCCTGCAACCTCGATTGCATCACCTGCTTCCGCAACGCCTGGGAGCAGCCCATCGGACGCATGACCGAAGAAACCTTCGAGCACATCATGGATGGGCTCAAACAAATGGACCCGATCCCCAGCGTGTATTTTGGCGGCATCGGTGAACCACTCTTCCACCAAAAGACCATCGAATGGATTCGGCGCATCAAAAAGGAACTCGGCGTAAAAGTTGAGATCATCACCAACGGCACGATCCTGACCGAGAAAAAAACCCGCGAATTGATCGACTCAGGCTTGGACACTTTATGGGTTTCACTGGATGGCGCCACCCCTGAAGGTTTCGCCGATGTTCGACTAGGTGCGGAACTTCCGCAAATTATCGAGAACTTGCGCCGCCTCTTCAAAATGCGCGGACCCGGTCACTTCCCCAAGCCAGAGATCGGCGTCGCGTTCGTGGGAATGAAACGCAACATCAACGACCTGCCGAAGATCATCAAACTGGGCCATACATTTGGCGCACGGTATTATTCTGTGAGCAACGTACAACCCGCAACACCAGAGATGCAAGCCGACCGCCTATACCTTCGAACGATGCGAAACATCGCCTATTTGCCTTCTCCCATGCTGCCCAGACTCAGCCTGCCGAAAATGGATTTCAACGAAGAGACCCAAGCCGCGCTTACTGAAGTGTTCAACAGCGGATGTAATATCAGTTTTGCGGGCAACAATTGGGGCGGCGCGAACGATGTGTGCAACTTTGTCGAGAGCGGGACCATGTCTGTCGCTTGGACGGGGGATGTCAGTCCATGCTGGCCCCTGATGCACACACACACGAGTTACCTGCATGGCAAGCCGCGTCTTTCGGAGAAACACGTCATCGACAATGTGAGTGAAAAAACGATCGAAGAGATCTGGCTCAATCCCGAATACCTTGCCTACCGTGAACGTCTGCATAATTTTGTCTTTGCTCCCTGCACCTTCTGTGGCGGCTGTGATCTCTCCGAAGCCAATATGGAGGATTGCCTCGGCAACGATATCGCCCCCGTCTGTGGCGGCTGTCTATGGGCACAGGGCATCATTCAGTGCCCATAAAATATTCGCCTATGGGGGATTTTTGATATACTCAATCTATGCGAGTGAAGTTCTACGCAAATATGCGCAAGGTCATCGGCATCCCATCTCTGGATGTGGATGACGCGCGCGTGGATACCTTCCGTAAACTGGTTGACCATTTGATAGAGAAATATCCTGAAGCGCGACCTCATTTATTAGATGAGACTAATAACCTGAGAAAAGATGTCCCTGTCTATGTGGATGGACGGAACCCGCGTCTCGCGGCGATTGGAATTGAATCGACCCTCAAACCTGACTGTGTCGTCTGCTTTTTCTCCCCCATCTCCAGCGGACGCATGAACGTGGAAGTGTTACGCGAGCCTACCTTTGGCAAAAGGAGTGACAAATGAAAGTTAACTTCTTCGCAACTCTACGAGATATTGCAGGTGGAAAGACTGTTGAATTCGATATTGACCACGGTGTGACCGCACAGGAACTGCTCGATAAGATCATCGAACGATTCCCGGTCATGAAAAAAGAACTGCTGGACAATGACGGGAAGATGTACGGTCACGTTCATCTGTTCATCAACGGGCGCGATGTGCAGTTTACAGATAACGGTTTTCAAACAAAGATCGAACAGGGCGATACGGTGAATATGTTC
>DATDAG010000087.1:0-12948 GCA_036525495.1 Anaerolineales bacterium | reverse complement strand
TAAACAACCTTTTGTTGACTCTGATCGCCGTGACCGTGGCCGTCTCGCTTCAAACTGTCGGTGTGGCGTTGATGGTTGCCATGCTCGTCACTCCCGCCGCGACCGCGTACCTGCTCACACATCGTCTGTCCACAATGATGATCCTTGCCGCGGTCTTTGCTTCCTTGTCGGGTGTGATCGGTTTGTACCTGTCGTTCTACCTGAGCATCGCATCCGGCGCGGCGATCGTGTTGACCGCTACCGTGTTTTTTATGTTCATATTGGCATGGAAGAAGATCAAACAAAATTAAATTGGAGGCAAAAATGACAACCATACATCAATGGCGTTACGATAAATTCACCTGGCCCGAAATAAAAGAAGTGATCGCGCGCGACCCGCAACCTGTGGTTTGCGTCCCATTTGGGACGGTGGAGGATCACGGTCCGCACCTGCCGATTTCCACGGATAATGACATCCTCGAGTCTGTACTCTGGGAATGCGGGCGGCGCGCAGATGGCGATATTCTCGTCACCCCCACCATCCCCGTTGGCTTGGACAACCATCACATGGACTTCCCTGGCACGCTCTCTGTGGATATGGAAGTTTGTCTCGCGTACGTCTCACAGGTGGCGATCTCGGTCGCGCGCCACGGATTCACCCATATCTTCATCGTCAACGGGCATGGATCGAACCACGCGATTTGCGATCTGGCGGCGCGCAAGGTGGTGTTGGAAACAGGTGTGATCTGCGCCAGCACCACCATCAACGCCGCGATCAGTCCCGTTTTGGTAGCGGACGAATTGAACGCCAACCGCAAAGGCGGCTGGGGAAGCGTGGGTCACGCAGGCGAATTCGAGACCGCCATGATGCTGCATTCCTTCCCCGAACTCGTCCAAATGGACAAAGCCAAACGTGATATCGGTCAACTTAAACTGAAATACTTCAACTGGGACTTCCCCGAACCGAGCGCGTACTCGTGGCAGGACTGGTGGAGCCGCTTTTCAAAGGAAGGCATTTGCGGCGATGCTTCAGTTGCCACGCCTGAATTTGGGAAACTGATGTTCGAGACCACCGTCACGCGTTTCATTGAAATGGCACGCGAGTTTCGGACGATTCCCATCAGGGATCGCGTGGATCATCATTAGAGAAGATACGCAAAGAGCAAAGTTGAATTTTCGTATAATAAAGTGTTGCTTAAACTATTTTGCGAGACACATAACAACTTCGTCAAAAGTAGAAACAAATCATAGCAGCATGAACACCTAGAACTTAGCCCTAAATCCACTAGAACATAAGCATGAATTAAGGAGACCTGGTTATGGATACCATTACACTCGTTTCAACCATATTTTCTGGTGTTGCCGCATTTGCAGCCGCTATAGCGTTATTAATTTCTTCCATTGAAAGAAAAGACAATATAAAAAAAGAATATGTTATTTGGGCACTAGAGCGACTCAGGCACCCTGAACAGAGAAAGGCGCGAGGAATAATATTTTCTTTGTCGCAAGATAACCTAGTTGAAATTGAAAATGCCATAAGAAAAAGAGAAGTTCATCCCCATTTGGATACGATAAGGAAAGTATGCTTTGCTTTTGATGAAGTTGGTTATTTTGTACATGAACTGAAAATCGTGGGCTTTCAAGACATTCTCAAGATTTATCCTCAGGCGATCAAAATATCACTAACTTTGCACTTTAAGAATTAGATAGAGCCAATTGAGCAGAGATCTGATCGATGGATAAGTTTGCCTGAAATTGATCTTTCAGCCAAAGCAAAAGATTTAGGCGATGCTGTTCCTGGAGGTTGCGTCTGGCATCACCCAAGGTAAAACGAGGCAAATCCTGCAAGACGCGTAGCTCTTCCAGGAAATACAGCAAGCAGGCGATCAAGGTCCAAAAACGCAGGATCGCGCGAGCGCTCATGACCTGGTAGTGATCGCTGCCTAACAGATCCTTGTCATATTCGAAAAAGGTTTCGATGTTCCAACGAATAGCCAGGATGTCGATCAGCTCTTGTGCCTGCAGGTTGACCAGCGTGCTGCCCCAATAGCGAATGGACTTCAAGGGTTCATCCAGGTTGTGGCAGGTGATCAGCACCAAGGTCGGTCCTAACTTGCGAACCCAGGTCTGAACCAGATGGGCATACATCTTCTGCCCGCCGTGCTCGGAAGGCCAGGTTACTTCCTGCCAGTCTGAGCGCTGCAGACTGGCAGCATAGGCGGAGAGTTTGAGCCATTGTCGTTCTCCCGTTTCACTGACCAGGCGCATGACACGATTGCTTTTCAGACCGCCACTGACTTCCCAGTTGCGTTGTTGAGCGGCGCGGCGCAGCGCTCGGCAGTGATACCAGCTATCGATCAGAACATGGGTTTGCGTTCCCGCCACAGGCTCAAAGCTTTCGATCTGGTGGGTAGCCATTTCCACCTTGCTCTCAAAGTCCACGCCTTCCTGTTGGCAGACGGATTTCTGGCGATACAGCTGCATCGGGAGAGGACAACGCTGACTGAGCAAGACATACAAACCGCTGAACAGGCAGTGTCCGGTCACCGTGCGTTGCTCACTGTTGGAGAAGTGTTGACCCAGCCCGCCCATTTTGCGTCCTTTCGGTTTGCTGTGCACCGAGTCGTCGAAGATCAGGTAACCTGTTACGACAGTCGCCTTGGGTCGTCCGACACTCTTGGGCACTTCTGCCTTCAGACGCATATGTTCCGCTTGGACCAACCCCTCCTGCCTCTGCCGAAAATGCTCCATCCAGGTATGCGCTACTTCGTTCGGAGACCAAGCCAAGGCCATTTGCTCAAGAACCGCGATAGTCCGGACAAACTGATGCGTTCTGCTACCCAGCGCCGTAACCCGCTCAGCGTTTTCCGTTCCTCGCATTCCACCAACCCCAGTAGTATGGTCACAAAATACTTCCATTGGCGTGTGCTGAAGCAAGGACGAAAAATTTCTAGGTACTGGCGCAGAGCCTCGGACAGACATACAATTGGTTTGGGCATGGCGATCCTCCGGAAGTTCGGTTTTCAGCAAACCTATTATCCTCGGTTCGAGCCATGCCCGCTCTATTCAATTCTTAAAGTGCAAAGATAGTGAAAATATGGAACATAACATCAAGTCTTGTTCAAGCTTGGCGGGACATGGATGACCCCACTTCCTTCATTTTTTTGAATCCTTGGTACAACAAAAACGACTGAAAATTAAGTATCATTTTGAAAAGCCTGTAATCTTATACAAACCATAAATACCTCCGTAGTCCGAAATATTCAAGACTGACTTAAAATCCGCCAAGATTTCAGCTCAAACCCCAGTGGTGGGTTGTATAAAATAAAGCATCCCTCGCGGAACCTTGTGGGAGGCTTCATCTTTAAAAGCCGAGACACTCATATATCGGTTAAAATCCATCCATGCACAAACACGCCGCAACACAAAGTCTGCTTTCCGCACTTCGACTTTGCTCAGTACAAGCCTTCTGCCTTCTTCTTCTCATCTCCTGTTCTTCCCCAACCCCCGAAGCGATTCCATCTTCAACTGAAACTCCCGCTTCCCCATCTGCACTTCCCGTTCCATCAGAAACGCCGATTCCTATTGAAACGACAGTCCCTTCGCCAACATCCCTTCCTCAACCTTCACTGGAACGTCCACAGTATGTGATGGATGTGGGGTTGAATTACTCGACCAAAGCCGCGACCGTGAACCAGACCATCACCTATCCCAACTGGACAGGCGAATCGCTGACAAGCCTTGTCCTTGCGGTGGAGCCAAACTTATGGAGCGGCGGATTCAGCCTCAACTCGCTTGCGGTGGATGGAGCACCAATTACCAATTACCAATTAGAGAACCTAAGTCAAAGACTCGAAATCCCCCTCCCGCAACCCCTCCCCGCAGGTGGAACAACAAAAATCTCCATCTCCTATGGTCTCATCCTCCCGCAGATGCAGGCGTACAGCAATCCGAACGAAGTCCGTCCGCAGATCTATGGATTCTCGGAGAGACAGATCAACCTGGTGGAGTGGTATCCGTTCGTGGTGCCGTATGCGACCGAAGGGAGCGGCGAATGGGTTTTGCATAATCCGTGGTATTACGGCGAACATCTCGTCTATGATGTGGCGGACTTCGATGTGACGATCACGTTTACGGATGGGTCAACTCCCGAGATCGCTTCGTCAGGGGCGGAGGTGGCTTCAGGAACAGAAGGCAATCGTCGGTTTACGATGGAAGCGGGTCGCACGTTTGCCATGTCCATCAGCACGTTGTTCAAGGTCGCACAGCGTCAGGTCGGCGATGTGACAGTCTACAGTTATTATTTCGCGTTCTATGATGCACCCGGCGAAGCGATGTTGCAAACAACCGTCGAGGCATTGCAGGTCTTCAGCGAAAAGTTTGGTCCTTATCCACATAAATCGCTGACCGCCGTGCAGGGTGATTTCAACGATGGCATGGAGTATTCGGGGTTTTATTTCATCAGCCGCGATTACTTCAATTTATACGATGGCACGCCAGTCAATTATCTGGTGATCATCGCCGCGCACGAGACCGCGCATGCGTGGTGGTTCGATGCGGTCGCGAACGATCAGGGCATCGAACCGTGGCTCGATGAAACGCTCGCCACCTATAGCGAGCGCGTCTATTTCGAGGTCGTGCATCCCGACCGCGTGGACGATTGGTGGGCGTATCGATATTTCGAGTTTCAAAAAGCTGGCTATGTGGATATACAGATCTACGACGGCGGCGGTCAGCGCCCGTATTGGGACAAGACCTATCTCACGGGCGCGCGTTTTCTTGAGGCGTTGCGCGAGCGCGTGGGCGATGAAATTCTCTTCGCGTTCCTCAAGGATTACTATACCCAGTTCGCAGGCGGGCGCGCCACCACCGCCGATTTCTTCCGCGTCTTCCGCGAGAATTCCAATGCGGATATTACGGATTTGATGAAACAATATTTTCAGAACTCCTACTAATGTCATTGCGAGGAGCTATAGCGACGAAGCAATCCCTGCTTCGTTGGAGATTGCTTCGCCCATTCGGGCTCGCAATGACATGACGATACATTATGCGACTCCTTCTTCGATATACCTTCCTCTCCCTCCTGCTCCTCCTCACATCTTGCAACCTATCCACGCCGACACAGGCGCTTCCTCCCACGCTGGTATTTGTCACTGCGGACCCCAATGCATCACCTACGCCCACACCTTTTCAACCCGCCGACTCAAACTACATCCCTATCGAAGAGCCGACTTTAGCTTCAACATTTACGCCCATCCCACCAACAAATACTCCGTTACCGACTCTTGAATTTACAGCAACACCACTCCCGCAACCGACAACGCCGCCGCAAATCGCGCGTACGCAATACACCCTCTACGCACTGCTTGACTATTACGGAAATCAACTCGCCGTGGATGAAACGGTCGCGTACACGAATCAATCTGGCGTGGCGTTGAACGAGATCGTCATGGCGGTCGAACCCATGCACCGCGGCGGATTTACGATGGAACATATCCTGCTCGATGGCAACCCGCTCACCTACGATATTAATGGACATCGTCTCGCGGTCTATTTGCCGCAAGCACTGCAACCCAACTCCCAATTGACTTTGGCAATGCGTTTCCGTATTTCGATCCCTGCCAAGCTAAAGGGACATCCGTATGGATATACGTACAATCAGACAAACCTGACAGATTGGTATCCGTTCATCGTGCCGTATCGAAACGGTTGGGTCTTGCACGATGAGTGGCATCTGGGCGAGCATCTCGTCTATGATGCAGCGGATTTCGATTTGAATGTCAAGTTGACAGAGGGGAATGTCATCATCGCGGCGAGCGGAGTCCCTGAACCCAACGGCGAATGGACTCGTTATCGTCTCTACGGTGGGCGGACGTTCGCGCTGTCGGCGAGTGACAGATTTCAGATGGTCGAATCAAGTGTCGGGGCGGCGGCGATGCGTGCGTATTATTTTCCAGGTTACGAAGATGAGGGACTGGCCGTCCTGAATGCGATGGTCCGCTCGGTGGGGTTGTTCGAGTCACTTTTCGGTCCGTATCCGTATGGGAGTTTGAGCGTGGTCCAGGCGGACTTGAACGACGGGCAGGAGTATGACGGCTTGGTGTTCACGGGGACAAAGTTCTTCGATGAGTATGGCGGCTCGGCGCGCAGTAACCTGGTGGCGATCAGCGTACACGAGATCGCTCATCAATGGTGGTTTGGGCTGGTCGGGAGCGATCAGGCAATGGAGCCGTGGCTCGATGAGGCGTTATGCATCTACAGTGAGGCATTGTTCTATAAACATATCTATCCCAACTCGCTCGATTGGTGGTGGCAGTTCCGTGTGAATTATTTCGGTCCGTCGGGGTATGTGGATACGAGTATTTATGAAGCGCCGACGTTCAGGGGATATGTCAATGCGTCATATCTCAACGGCGCGAACTTTTTGGAGTTAATGCACTACCGCATGGGCGACGATGCGTTCTTCGCCTTCCTGAAAGATTACGCGGTTCGTTATGGGCGCGGTCACGCCACTGCGTATGATTTCTTCGCGGTCGCGAGGCAAAACACTACAGCAGATATTTCTGATCTGATCGCGGTGTATTTCAAGGGGAATTATTGATCACAGTTTCTGGCGTGTGAGCTCTTTGTGTATTTTGAAATCAGCTTCGGCTTCTGCGGAATTTCCGAGATCCTGGTGGGCATATCCAAGATTATGATAAGTTTATGCCAATTGTAATATTAATTGATATGTATCAACTCCCTACCCAATATAGGTTGTTATCTCTCGCCTTATGAATAATACCAACTGAAGATCTTGTTATACACCGCCAACAAAACCTTCTTAATAACTCCAGTTTCCAATACCCGCTTCACAAAGCCCGCTTTCGACTTTTTGCTTTCTTTTCCCAACTCCCCGCGCAGATACCCCAGCGTATTGGACATATTCATCGCCAAAGGATCAGAGACCATTAGGCGCAGCAAGCCCGCATCGTTCATGCGCTTGTCCAACTGGCGGACCTGTCCCATGGGCTTGTCCATGTCAAAGGGCAGGAAATGTTGAAGCTTGGATTTGTACGCGGTGAATTGCCAGTGACTTGCGCCCACTATTGCAGTTACGCCTTTGTAAGTCAGTTTCCAGTCTCTGGTCTCTGCATATACCTTCTTATTCTCTTCTTCGGTTTGTCCAAGCGAGAGGTTGAACTCCAGAAATGTTTCCCAAGGGATGAATTGACCATCTTCGAGTCTGGCGATTTCTCTCGCCCATTTGAGAGTCGATTCGTAAAATTCGGGCGGCGTGCGGAAGGGACGCGCGGTCACCATGCCGACATTCGGGAAGGTTTCGAGAATTTCCACGGAGCGCGAAAGCCATTTTGGGGAGAACAACACATCCGCATCGGTGTAAGCGATGATCTCACCTGGTGCGCCCGCCAGCATCACATTCCATGCACCGCCTTTGCCCATGTTCTTTTCGGAAAGAATCAAGTATTGAATTCGACCTTCTTCTTTTTCTTTCACGAGGAAGTCACGCACTTCGGTGCACGAACCGTTATCAAATACCATCAAATCGAAGGGCAGGCCCGCATCCTTGCGCATGGACTCGAGCGAGACTTTCAGCACATCGAGAGTCTCGGCATAGAATCCGCTCAGAAAGGGGATGTAATTTAGGAGCGCAACCGTTATCCGTTCGGGCTTGGCAACGGTCTTTGCTGATTTGGCAGGGTTTTGTCCTTTTCGCATTTATCACCATAGTTTGGTGGTTGAGTAGGGCGAAGCCCATATCGAAACCACACCATATTTGAAAACATTCTATATGTCAGTAACATTCTGGTTTCGATACGCCACTCACTTTGTTCGCGGCTACTCAACCAGCGGATGGATATTTATTTAAATAGTTTCTTAAATCTCTTTTGCCAACGTTTTGGTCGGGCAATGCTTTCTAGCTTCTCTTCAGGTAAAAAGAAGAAAATCGCGCGCAGGAACAATTCAAATTTGCGAGTAAAGCGCAGCGATGTCATCTTCGGGCGGGAAAGTTTACCATTCACCAGTTGGTGAGTCGAATCAAGAATCGTGTAGCGGATATTGGCTTGTCCGCCCGCGAGGCGGATGTTTTCGTTTGTCTCGGGATGTTCGTAGTGAGGCTTGCCATCAGGTAAATGGGAGTAATCGTGGTTTTGATGCACGATCATGATGGACGGCGTGCAGTCAATGACAGCCCAACCTTCCTTGCGCGCTTTGAAGATCATCCAGTTGTCCCAGCCTGCGCGACCGATGGTGAAAGCGGGGATGTCGTGATAACAGGATTTCGGGAAGAGGAAAAAATCGCTTCCAGCGGGACGGTGAAGCTGGTTCTGTTTTCTGACAGATTCTCTCAGCTGATTCTCCCACCCTTCGGCGAAGCCAAGCGGACTCTCAATATCATAATCCCAACGTTGGCTGAGTAATACGTATTTATCACGCAACATGCGTGACCTATGAGCCGCTTCGACAAAATCAGGCATGAGGATCATGTCCGCGTTGATTATGCAGAGCAGGTCGCTGTTTGAGTTTTCGCGGGCAAGCTGAAACATGGACGAGATCAGCGGCACACCCGCTTCATTGCATACCACATCAGGGATATGCTTCACACCAAGTTCCTTCGCGGCTTCGGCAAGACCTGTTTCTTCGCCTAGGAGGATGATCTCGACATCGGGGAGCAGAGTCCATGATCTGATCGCGTTGCGTTGGATCATCGCGATGTACGGATCGGTGAAGGGTTTGGGGGCGGAGAATAATGTAATCAAAGACACAACAATTATTTACCAGTTGCTCTCTCGTCAATATCTTTAAGAGTCTTATGTTGCACGCCTGCATTGATCTTCGTCAATTCAGGATTGTCGTGAACCAAGTCTAAAACTTCTTTCCAAGAAAAATTATCATGTCCATCAAAGTGACTGTAGACTTGCCGTATGAATTCCAAGTCTTCGGGGGTGTCAACTGTCCAGCGGTAGTCGCCAAAGTCAGTGGTGTGATGGAGGAGGGCGATATTATATCCTCGTGGTGATAAACCTGTTTCAAGAATTCGACTTTGACGAGTCAATTCAACGCCTTCGTAGAAGTAGGGCATGGCGTGTTCGCGGTGTTGCGGTTCTTTGGCTTCTCTCCATGCTTTTTCCAAAACTTGGAATGTGCAGGCTTCCACGTCCAAGCCGATGGGATAGGTACGCTGCCAGGGAGGCGGGAGTCGGTTGCAGACGAAGTCGTATTCGTCTTCGAGCAGGGTTTCGACCACGTTATCGATCAGTTCGGGGTCAATGACGGGGCAATCCGCCGTGATGCGGACGATGACATCAGCCTTGGATTCTTTAGCGGCTTGATAGTAACGGTCAAGTACGTCGAATTGACTGCCGCGCTTGAAGGGGATTCCACTGAAGTCACAGTATTCGGCAACGGGGTCGTCGGAGGAATCGGTCGTCGTGGCGAACAAGGTTTGGGAAACAGAAGCGGACCGCGAGGTCCGAATGAAGACGCGTTGTAACATGGGTTGACCCGCAATGTCTGCGAGGATCTTGCCAGGCAAACGCGATGAGGACATGCGTCCCTGAATGATGGCGACTACACTTTCAGTCATTGAGTCTGCCCTTCGGACGGGATCGGTTGAGGAGTCACAAATCCCTTTGCTCTAAATTTTTCGACATAATCACGCACCACGTGATAATCGAGACCGACCTGCTCGGCGATGTCGAAGATCGTGTGCTGACCTTCGAAACGCATCATGATCTTTTCGATGGCACGGTTGAGCGCCCAGTTATCGCGCCAGTCAACCCAGAGACCGTGACCGCTGAGAAACACGGGACCGCGGAATGTACGCTTCGGAATGTAGTTGGTGGCGTAGATGCGGATGATGTCTTCGGCGGTATGCGCCGCGCCGACGAGCATGTCTTCGTGCATGATGTCGAGATTGTCGTCGGTGGTGTGATACTCGTCGTAGGGGAAACGGTTGAGCGAGATGCACGGCACGTTGACACCAGGTCCGTTGATGACGCGTTCATCGTTGGCGGGAGCGGCGGCGAAATCACGTTCATCGTGCGGCGTATCGCGTAATATGTAATTCGTAATGCGATCAAGGAGATGATCGTGTTGGCGTGTGTGATGCCAGGCAATTTGATTCTGATTGCCTGGCATCTCCATGAAGATACCGCCGCGAAGATTCGGGATGAGCGACTCGTTGTGCGCGAGCCAGGCGATGGTGCCGATGGTCTCGGGTCCAAACCAAAAGCGGACGCTCATCGAACCAGCGGGAAGCGGATTCTCCGCGAGTCGCCGCGCCAACTCAATGGTGCTGACCACGCCTGCACCGTCGTCATTGGCTTGCATGGGGTGACAGGTATGCGCCTGCACAAGGAACTCACCCGCTTCGGGATTCGGTCCGCCCTCGGGGTGAACAACCGCTGTGGCGACTTTGAATCCCTGTTTGGGATCGGTGACGAATTCGCAGTTGATGACTGCGTGATATTTTTTATCGCGCGAAAGTTTGTCGAAGGTGTTCTTTGTTAGACAGAATCCCCAGTCACGATCGTAGTATTTGAAGACCCACGGCACGGTATGTGGACGTTTCTCGTTGAAATACAAATGCGGCTGGAGTTCTTCAAAGCTCAAAACTTTATCGGTGGGCAATGAATACGAAACAATGTGAAGCGGATTATCCTTGAAGTCCACGATGCGTTCGCCGTCTTCTGTTTCGAGATACGCATCATGGACAACATATCGTTCAGGCACTTTCCACGTCCAGACGGGAGTGAGCGGCGCGTAGGTCTCGATGGTGTAATTGGATGAATCGGGCATGTACGAGCCGACGATCTCCAGCGTTTTGTCGTGGTCATCGGAGGCGAGGGTGCGATGCAGAGGGAAGAATTCCGCGAGGATGGATTTGAGGGAGGTGTAGGGTTTCATAAAATCATTTTGCCACGGATTTACTTTTCGAGTGCGATGTCACTAATTATCACGGAAAAACCAATTATTAACCACTGAGTCACAGAGACACTGAAAAATTTAAAACTCCGTGACTCAATTTCTTTGTGGTTAGCGTAAGTATTGTGCAACCAGTTTGAAAAGTCGGAAAATCACGAAAAAAGGTAACTTTTAGCAAACGGAAGGACCAATTGAAAAGTCCATTGTTTTTTGATATTTAGTGATCGTCCAGCAAACACGCTGTGATCTTCGAACCTTAACATACAACCTTGCTCATACCAGCTGACCCAGGCTAACGACCGGGCGCCCACCTTGACCTGATCCTTGACATGCGGATGAACAGGATCAAGCCAACCCTCAGCAGCATTCGCACAATCTTCTTGTAACCAGAGAGTCGCCCAACGCACAAAGTTAGCCGCAAAAGCCACAAACTGTTCCTGCAATAAAATGCCTGAACGGGAACGAACCTTCAGATGGTGCAGTTCAAAGACTTGCTTCTCCTCTTTGTTCCCGGCTTCAATGGTTTGCCTCTGGTTATATCTTTCAAACCAGTCAGTCAAATGCTCAGCCACTGCATCCTGTCCGAAATGAATGAGCCCACCGAATTGCATCTGCTGTCCAATCTGAAAGCGCTCCAAGGCCAGATCGAGCGGATATGGAAAATCTGACAGCTCCTTCGCCGACCAAGCCACCATCTCAGCATTCTTCCCAACGCGTTCCCAAGAAGATTGAGCCTTGACCCAATTTTTCAAACGACCGAGCAGCCAGTTTCCATGAGGCTTGGTATACACTTCGTAGCCCATTTCTATCAACAAAGCTACATTTTCCATTGTGCCAAAGCCAGCGTCCATTCGGAATATTGCTTGAATTGGCACTGTGTTGTTTTGGTTATCCTGCTCAAACTGCAGCAAACGCGCTTGCAAAAGATCCATTTCACTTTGCCACGCTTGCCATTCTTTTTGCTGGCGGGTCAGTCTTTTCTCTGCTTGACTTAGGGTTGCCTCTCTCCGTTTTTGCCGCTTTTGGTAGCAAGCCAGCTTCGTCCGAGATTGTGCTAATCGACTGTTTGGTCGGACGGGTCGCTCTTTCTTCTCGTAACTGGCTTCCGTCTCTTGAACACAGTGTTCCCACTGTTGAACTTGTTGGCTCACTTCTTCAAGATCCTGACGGGCACTTGCCAGGGATTGGCTGGCTTTTTCGTTGACCGCTTTCAGGCTGATTTGCCTGCCTTCCAGATCCGCCACCCGCTTTCGGAGCAGATGCACCCGTCGGGTCGGGCGCAAGCCCAAGACCGCTTCTGACCTGCGGATCATCGGCTCTGCTTCGGTGCAAGAAACCGTGTCACCAGGATGCTGGGTCACTGAGAGCCAAAGTCTGTCATAGGTCGGGGACTGCAGGCACACCATCGCTGCCTGATATCCCAGACGCACTTGATCATCCATGTGACCAAAACCAACTTCTGGATACGTGCGACTGGTGTTGGATACTGGTCTGCCGGATAGATCACCATCCAGAGTCAGCCTGCCTTCTGCTCTCAGTGCCAGAACCGCTTCTTTATCAATAAAGGGTTGGCTGACCTTTGCCAAAACTTTCAAGATCTGCTCTGTTTCTTCCCGCGTCAAATGTGCCAAGGTGCGGCTGACGCCACTGTAGTCCGCCCAACTGCTCTGACCCCAGGCTTGGGCGACTGCCAGATCTTGAGCAAGCGGATGCGCGGCTATACTGATCTCTTTCAAGTGGGCCAACCCTGCCAGGTTCGCTACCAGAAATTCCTGGATCTTGGACTGCGGCGAATGATCTACCGTCTTTTGTTTGATGGGGATTGCCGAGAGGTCTTCTATTAATCCCAGACATTGGGCAAACTGCCCCCAGGCAATCAACATGGCATGATGGGTTAGCTGCGGTGCTTCATTTTTACTCATGGCTCTTC
Organism: Anaerolineales bacterium; assembly: GCA_036525495.1. Taxonomy (GTDB): domain Bacteria; phylum Chloroflexota; class Anaerolineae; order Anaerolineales; family Villigracilaceae; genus Defluviilinea. The sequence continues at coordinate 110 of DATDAG010000087.1, read as the reverse complement.
TCCATTTATAGTTGCCATAAGCTTACTCGACCAGAGTTCGTAGGTTGTCAATGTTCTATTTTTTTACGTTTTTTCGACTTTTCGATTCTGTTGCACAATACTTACGTTAG
>DATDAG010000086.1:0-3345 GCA_036525495.1 Anaerolineales bacterium | reverse complement strand
TCGATGGTTGTCAGTCTGCGCTGCACTCCTCGTTCCTTTTCGTAATGTGCTTTGATTTGGGGAGAGAATTCTTCATCAGACATCTGTTCTTTGCGAGCTTTAGTGATGAAGTCCTGACGTTCATCGTTCAACCTTTTGAGTTCTTCATGCAGGCTTCGTTCTTCCTGTTGCATGTGTTCGTAGTCTCTTTGTAGTTGGGATAACTTTGCCTTCGCTTGAGCAAGCAGGTAATTGGGGTCGGTAATGAATTCGCTTACCTTCTCCCAGACTTGAGCCTCTGCTTGTTTGGCACTTATCGTCTTGGGGCATGTTGAGAGTCGCAATTCTTTGTGGGGTTGTGGGCAGAAATAGGTTCCTATAAGAGTCTTGCGCTCAATCCATTCTCCTTTTCGACTGCGACGATGGGTTGCTGTCCTTGCCTGCCAGGTCAAATTACATGAGCATTTCAGATGTCCGGAGAGCAAATAGTCGTGGCGGATCTGTTGAGAGAAATTAGTCTTATTCTTTTCCCGCTGAACTTTGAACAACTCATAAGTGGGAGTATCAATGATTGGTTCACTGGGATTTGATACGTTTCTCCATCGCGAGATTGTTCCTTGTAGCCGTAGGCATATTCTCTGGCAGATTCCAATATCCCCTGAACGCTAGAGCGAGCCCATTGGATGCGTCGTGGTGTACTACTCCCCTTCTGTGGAGCGTTGCCGGCAATCAGTCTTTCTCGAATCTGTGACAGTGGAGTGCCTTGGTTGTACCATTCAAAGATCTTCCTTACCCATTTTGCTTCTTCATCGACAAGATGGATCTTTTCATCTATACGCAAGTACCCATATCGATCCTGTCCCGTATTTGCTTTGCCTGATTTCAACCGCGCTTTGACGCCCATTCCCATCCGTTCTTTCATTCCGTCCAGTTCCATCTGAGCTGCCCAAGCGCGGATAGGTGTAATTTTGGAATCGAAAAGTTCTTTTACCAATAGGATTTCGATCTTATAGTCTTGGATGGTTTCCAAGACTGTCAGCATGGAACGTAATCCGCGGTAGAGTCTGTCTTCACGCCAGGCAAGAATGATATCGAACTCATCTTTGGCAGCGTCTTTCAGCATTGCTTGCAAAGCAGGGCGGTCTGAGCGGCTACCTGAAGGTTCGACCAGTTTATTACCCACCCGATATTTTTCCACATCCCGATAAACACGAACAACACTCAATCCCTTTTCTTCTGCCAAACGACGACAATCGGATTCCTGTTCAATTGGGCTGGAATTTGTCCCCTGCGTTTCGGTGGATGTACGAACATAGATCACTGCTCTGTGAGTCATTTGCATACCCTTGATACTTTAGAAATATTGAATCTTCTGTTTCAACTATACCGAAGTTACAGCAAGGGTGGTATCCAAGTGTCGCTAAGAATTTCCGAATCATTGCCGCGATGTATCCCTGCACACATGAATATTACGGCAACTCAACCAACTACTCTCCCAATTTACAGGATTGCAGGCAATCTTCTTTTGATGTCTCCATAATCTAAACCAACTGTCATGAGTTTATTGTACAATGAACAGCAAACAGATAATCATGAATATCCTCCATGCACATTACCAATCTCCTCAATCGCCCAACCAAATGGGCGGCATGCTATTCTGGATGGAAACATCTGACCTCCCAGCGCCCAAAAACGGACGCGCTGCGAAAAAAGAAAAATCACGCCTGCACTCGTTCTGCGCCGAGCCCGCCACGCTCAGACGTCTTCTCAATATCGAAGGCGCGTCTAAAACCACGACCCTGCGCCTGCCTGCCGTTAAAGGGATACCTCTCCCTTCGCCGCAGTTGGTTCACAATTGGGACCTGGACTCCAATAACCCGAAACTCACTCCATTTCTTGTGAACGGGATATGGATGAGTCCGCTTGAAGCGGTTTCCATTTTATTAACATCTTCCAGCGAAAGCAACGCATCATTCTCACTAGCGCCTGATCTCCGTTTCTGGAGCATGGTTACTGCCCTGGCATTGGAGACTCTTGCCACACACAAACTTGTCCCCATCATCGTGAATGAAGATAAGAATTATTATGCGCGTTGGCTGCCCGTATTGGATTCTCCCAAAGACGCGGCGCGATTGAAGCAACTCGAAGACGCGATGCCTGCTGTTTGTCGTGCGAGCCTTGATGATGCTTCGCCGAAGAATCTCCTCAACAGTTTTCTTAATACTATTTGTGATTCACTTGCACGTAAGTGGGGTAAATCTGCCGCACCGAAGCTCTATGATGATTCGTCCGCTGCAGGTTGGATCAAAGCATTATTCAGCGAGAATGCCCTCATCCAATTATCATCCGCGCAGGCGCAGAACCTTGCGGCGAGTCACAAAGCATGGATGCGGAATTTACATGTTGCGGGCGATGTCGCGTTCCGAATCGCATTTCGTTTGGAGGCGCCCGCATTGCAAAAACAGCCCTGGCAATTGCATTATCTGATTCAAGCAAAGGATGATCCCAGCCTGTTGATTCCCGCTGATGAAGTGTGGAAGAAAACCAAAGGCGCGTTGACGCATCTCGGTCATCGCTTTGAGCAGCCACAGGAAAAATTACTGGCGGGACTTGGTTACGCTGCGCGATTATTTCCGCCTATGACAGAGAGCCTGAAAGGCAAACGTCCCACCGAATTGAGTATAGATACCAGCGGCGCGTACACTTTTCTGCGCGAGATTGCGCCATTGCTCGAAGGCGCGGGGTTTGGCATTCTCGTCCCGCCGTGGTGGACCAAAAAAGGCGCGCGGCTGGGCGTCAAGGTAAAGATGAAATCAAAGGGCGGTGAAGCAAACGCCAAAAGCAGAATGTCTATGGAGAATTTGGTCAAATATCAGTGGAAGTTATCACTGGGCGAGACCGAATTGACCGAATCCGAGTTCAAAGCATTGGCAAAGTTGAAGTCGCCGCTGGTGGAAATCCGCGGGCAGTGGGTCATGCTCGACGCGGAACAGATTGAAGCAGCGATCAAGTTCTGGGAGCAACATCAACTCGAAGGCGAGATGTCCCTACTTGACGCGATGAAACTTGGCTTGGGCGGAGAAACATACGCGGGCGGTTTGCCAATTGATGGAATCGAATCGGATAAATGGCTATCGAGTTGGCTAAAGAAATTCGAGCAAGCTGACAAACTCGAACAACTATCACAACCCAAAGGCTTGGATGGCCAACTGCGACCATATCAACTTTATGGATATTCGTGGCTGGTGTTTTTGCGGAAGTGGGGCGTGGGCGCGTGTCTGGCAGATGACATGGGATTAGGCAAAACGATTCAGACCATTTCGCTTTTGCTGCACGAGAAGGGGACGAAGAAGAAATTGTCCGCAC
>DATDAG010000085.1:0-6295 GCA_036525495.1 Anaerolineales bacterium | reverse complement strand
ATCCAAATTTGGACTTTACCTTACACAGGGCATATATGCCGAACCCGCCTATGATTTGGAGAATACCAATTTCATTCTGGCGTTTGGGGCCAACTTGTTTGAAGCAGGTTCGAACCCTCAGCGTATGGTCTCTGGAGTAACTTATGGACGACGTGGGCGCGCCAACCGCAACAAGGTTGTGGTGATCGATCCCCGCCAGGGCGTGACCGGGGCAAAAGCCGATGAATGGATTCCAATCAGGCCAGGAACGGATGCTGCACTGGCACTGGGGATGGCGAACGTTATCATTCGCTCGAACCTGTTTGATTCTGATTTTGTCCATAATTACGCTTTTGGTTTTGAGGACTTTCTCGATGAAAATGGAAAGTCGCGCATGGGCTTCAAGAATTTTGTGCTCGGAGGCTACGATCCTCAGCAAGTGGAGCAGATCACCGGCATACCTGCAACTACAATCGCGCGGCTTGCAGGTGAATTTGCAACCAACAAGCCATCCGTAGCGGTTTTACCCGGTAAGGGCGGACTGCTCAACGGCAGCATTGGCGGTGTTTATGCGGCCATGGCGATTTACATGCTTAATGCTCTTGTCGGCAGTATCGAGACCCCCGGTGGTGTGCTGACCCAACAATATTTCCCTGTGGTAGAGTGGCCTGCTTTGTCCGATGATCCGATTGCCAAGGAGGGTTCGCAGGCTGAACGTGTGGATGGCGCCGGAACAGTCTTCCCGCTTGCCCGTCACGCCTATCAATCCGTAGCAGATCGGGTATTGTCAGGTTATGACCTAAAAGTGCTATTTCTGTATGACTCCAATCCTGTTTTCGAGGCACCCGGTGGACAAAAGTTCGCGAGGGCTTTTGAGAGAATCCCATTGGTTGTTTCCTTCTCATCCTTTATGGACGAGACGGCTCAATATGCCGATCTTGTTTTGCCTGAACCGACCTTCCTTGAGCGATGGCAGGACGATTACATCGAGGGTCTTGGGTACCCCGGCGTCGCCCTGCGTCAGCCTGTCATCGAACCCCTGTATGACACGATGAATGTTTGCGATTTTATGCTCAAGGTAGCTGAAAAGATGGGCAGTGAAGTAGCCGAAGCCTTTCCCTGGAACTCTTATGAGGAGGTACTGCAATATCGTCTGGCTACGATCGGCACAGATTGGGAAACACTGAAAGAGTTGGGAGTGTGGCTGATCCCCGGTTATCGATTTGCCAAGCGAGGAAGTCAGGATTGGGTGAACAGAATTGTCGGACGCGACCGGATAAATTCACCGCGTGACGGTCATTTCGATTTTTACAGTCGCGAACTATATGCCTTGTTTGGCTCTCTGGAAAAGGATGCCCTGGAGCAGTTTGGGATTACCCACATCGGGGACCCAGTTTCCATGCCACATTATGAACCAACAACACGATCTGAGGACGAATCAACCTACCCCTTCACCCTGAATGTCATCACCCTGATGAGCCTCGGTCCGAAGAGTGAAGCCGCAAACATGCCCAGCCTGTTGGAAATCAGCGGTATGACCGTAAATGAGACCTGGGATTCGTGGCTGGAGATGAATCCCGAGTCAGCTCATGGTTTGGGGTTGCACGACAAGGATCAGGTTTTGGTTGAAAGTCCATACGGCAAGGTCCAAACCAAGGTGCGCTTTGTCAAAGGACTGCACCCAGAGGTGGTCAATCTGCCCTACAACCTGGGGCATACTGCTGGTGGGCGTTTCGCCAATGGATGCGGTGTTAATGGCTTGGAGTTGCTCAACCCTGCCAGTGAGCCAGTTTGTGGGTTGGCATCCTTCACCAATACACTGGTCAAAGTAAGCCGAGCTTGATTTATCGGAATAAATTTTACAGGAGTGAACTATGGCAAAATGGTCAATGGTCATCGATTTGGATAAATGTGTCGCCTGTCAGGGATGTAGCATTGCTTGCCGGTTTGAAAACAACACTCCGGTTGTTGCACCTGATCAGGCGAACTTGGGGCGAGCAATTCGCTGGAATGACGTTTTCCCTTTGCCGGTTAATCCAACCGAGGAAACGGGGGAATATCCTGATGTTAAATCACAATATATGACCCGCCCTTGCATGCACTGTGAAAATCCACCTTGTATTAAGGTTTGCCCTGTAGGCGCGACCATTATCAATGAAGAAGGAATCGTCGAGCAGAATTATGCCCGTTGCATTGGTTGTCGTTTTTGCACAGTGGGTTGTCCGTATGGGGTGCGCTACTTCAACTGGTACAAGCCCAGCTGGGAACCCCCGTTGGATCAACACCTCACACCAGATCGGGTTGAAGGGAAAGGTGTCCTTGAGGGGCCGGTTGTCCGGCCGGCAGGTGTAGTGGAAAAATGCACCTATTGCATTCACCGCTTGAAAAAAGCACGTGCCCAGGCTGAAGCCGAGGCCCGGGAATTTCGTGCAGATGACTATGTTCCTGCCTGCGTTCAGACCTGTACCGGCAAGGCGCGCTTTTTCGGCGACCTGGATGATCCGGAGAGCACGGTGTCCCAGCTTGCCAAGAATTCACGCTCCTTCCGTCTGCTTGAAGATGAAGGTACACATCCCAAGACAATTTACCTGCGGGAGGGCTAAGTCATGTTACAAATAGACCGCGAATACAAGGAAAAACTGATTGATCCGCTATTTGCCCCTCTCGACCGAGGATTCAAACTCTCAGCGGCAGTATTACTGGCAATTGTCCTGTGGGGTGCGTTTCTTTATATCCGGCAAGTGGTGGTTGGCTTGGGGGTGACCGGCATGGGGCGCCCGGTTTACTGGAGCATGTACATCGTCAATTTCATCTTTTTCATTGGCATCAGCCATGCCGGAACATTGATTTCCGCAATTCTTCGTGTGACAGGCGCCGAGTGGAGGCGCCCGATCACACGGGTGGCTGAAGCCATTACCGTCTTTGCGCTGATCGTTGGCTCGATGCAAATCCTGATCGATATGGGTCGCATTGACCGATTGCCCTTCACAGTCATTTTTGGTCGGTTGCAGTCGCCCATCATGTGGGACATCATCTCAGTGACACTTTATCTGCTGGGATCTGTGACATATCTATTCCTGCCACTCATGCCTGATATGGCGATCATACGCGACAACCTGCCTGAGGACGCTCCCAAATGGCGACAAATATTTTACACAATTCTTTCCCTCGGATGGCGAGGTACTAAGAGGCAGTGGCTTCGTCTTGAAAAAGCGATTGCTTTCATGGCTGTCTTCATCATCCCGGTTGCTGTCTCTGTGCATAGCATCATCTCGTGGATTTTGGCATCCACGCTGCAGCCCGGTTGGCACTCGACCATTTTTGGTCCCTACTTTGTCATCGGCGCGATTTTCTCCGGCATCGGAGCGCTCTTTATCGCCATGACTGCTATCCGTAAGGTGCTTGGACTGGAAAAATATATTACCCATCGTCAGTACCGTAACCTCGGATTACTCTTTATCGCGATGAACGCCATCTGGTTCTACTTCACATTTGCTGAAAACCTAGGCCTCGCCACAGGTCAGCAAACGTATGAAATGCCCATTCTTGCAATCAAACTATGGGGCGAATTTGCCCCATCCTTTTGGCTGATGGTAGCCTGCATGGCAGTCGCATTTTACATTCTGGTTGTGCCACCCATGCTGCCCAAAAAGGTTGAAAACGCTGCTTTTGTTTTCAGCCCCCGTTTTGTGACCGGTTCAGCTGTGGCCGCGTCTTTCTTTATTCTGTTACTGGTTTCATCCCAATTAAGCGATGATCCCATCTTGGGGTTTGTAGACAATGCCATTGTATCTACCATTTTATGGTCGGTGCTTATTTTGAATGTCTTTTTTATTCTATTGGGGCTTAGCCAATGGTTTAAATCACATCCGGTGACAGCCACTGTCATAGCCTCGGTGCTGGTTGTCATTGGCATGTGGCTCGAACGCTGGAATATCATCATCCCAACCGTCACCCATCCCATGCTGGTACCCTATGCCACATACACTCCCAGTCTGACTGAAATTTCGATTTCGGTCGCATCGTTAGCCGGGTTTTTATTAATGTTCATGATCTTCTTCAAACTCTTTCCAGCCATCGCCATTTGGGAACTGGCTGAAGGGAAGGTCATAGAAGAAGCACAAAATCAGGTTGTCATCCCCGAACCGCAACCGAATGAAAAGCGGCGTCGTTGGGGTTTTCGATAATATCTTTTGATAAAAGGAGTTTGATATGTCCGGTTCTCTGTTGTATGCTGTCCCAATTCTCTTTGTACTGCTGTTGCTTGTCGTTTCCTCTGTAAGAATCGTCTGGCAATACCAACGCGGTGTTGTGTTTCGCTTCGGTAAATTAGTCGGCGAGCGTAATCCAGGATTGAATTTTATCATTCCCTTGATCGATCGCATGATCAAAGTTGACATGCGAGTGGAGACGCTGGTAGTGCAACCACAGGAAGTTATCACCCGCGACAATGTCACCGTACAGGTGGATGCAGTGATATTTTTCCAGCCGGTGAATGCCACCTCTACGATCATCGAAGTGGAAAGTTACGCCAAGGCCACCAGTCAGATCGCTCAAACGACGTTGCGGAGTGTGCTGGGTCAATCTGACTTGGATGAATTGCTGGCTCATCGCGATAAGATCAACGAACGACTTCGTGAAATCATTGACGCTCAAACTGAGCCGTGGGGTGTAAAAGCTGACATCGTTGAAGTCAAGGATGTAGTTCTACCTGATGTTCTCCAGCGTGTTATGTCCCGCCAGGCTGAGGCAGAGCGCGAAAAACGTGCTAAGATCATCCATGCGGAGGGCGAACTGATCGCCTCTAAATCATTGGCAGAGGCAGGTGATAAGCTGGCCGCATCCCCAGCCAGCCTGCAATTGCGCTACATGCAAACCCTGCTTGAAATGGCCGGTGAAAAGAATGCTACTATTTTGCCGATTCCTTTGGATCTGCTGCGTGAATTCACAAAGGCAATTAAGTAAAATGTAATGTCTATTTCTGTCCGTGCCGATCTGTATGCCCTGTTAGCGGAAGCGCTGGCTGAACCACCTGACTGGATGTCCCAGTCCGGGAATGAGTGGCCGTTAACTGAAACTGTATCTCGTTTGACGTTTGAGTTTGAAGCGGTGCGTCGTCATCTGGACATTTTCGCTTGCATCCCGCCCGAAGAACACCATATACGCCAAAAACGGTATACAGCCATTTTCGCATCTGGCAAACCGCGCATCTGGCTTTACGAATCAGCTGCCTTGACAGGAAGGATTCTTGGAAGGCAAACTTTTGAAACAGCGCGCTTGTATAGGTCGGCCGGGATGGAAACCGTTGGTGCAGAACTGCCCGACCACGTCTCGGTGGAATTGGCATTTCTATCTCATGTGGCAGGATCATCTCTTGAAAGGCAATTCCTTGAAAATCATGCATCCTGGATGATTGACTTGGGCAGCGCCCTGGCATCCTCTGGCGATGAAGTCTATGCCCCGATCGGCGCTTTGCTGGCCGATTGTCTCCGCTCTGCCATAGCTGAATTCCCTACTCATGAAGATCGATCTAATCTGAGAGTGCCCACCCTGCCACGCCCTGATGACTGCACCTTGTGTGGTTTTTGTGTACAGGCCTGCCCAACACCTGCCTTGAAGATTGTGGACGCACCAAAAGACATCTTGTTGGTATTCGAAGGGACAGAATGCATTCACTGTGGCAAATGCGAGAAGATTTGCGAATTCCATGCCTTGGAAATGAAACCTGTGAATGTTGATGATGCAAAGGCGCAAGAATTTCGTCGATCCCCGCATATCAATTGTCAGAAGTGCGGACAATCCTTCGCAAGTCAGGCTGAAATGGGCTACATCGTTTCGCAGATCGGTGAAGCTGTCTGGCAAAATTATTGTCTGGACTGCCGTTCTTTTCTTTTCGTTCGTTGATTGGAGGTTGACATGAATTTTCCGCTGGAATATCCAATATATCAGTTTTTCTATTGGCTGGTTGACACTCCCGGCGTTGGCAGTTTTTTTGCCGCCATGGCAGGTGGAGGCTCGCTTCTGTTTTATTTTCTGACACTGCGCCGCATCCGTGCCGCCAAGGATGATGAAGGCGCTACTTATACCTTCCCCACACCAGCCATGCACGAACACGAAGAAGAGTAATTTGGTAATTTCTTGGTGGCGGTTTATATAGGATTAATGCAAAATATTTTGTAACTGCTCAGGGTAGTGGAGCAACAAAATCGGGCAAGAAAGGAGAACCAGCAAAAGCAAGGCGCAAAGCGGCAAGAGCCTTGACGCCATTCTTGCGGGCAGTGGAAAGATAGCCGCGAATCTGACAGAAGTTACGGGC
>DATDAG010000084.1:0-2625 GCA_036525495.1 Anaerolineales bacterium | reverse complement strand
TCTGCTGTTGATTCGATTCGAGAATAATACCGGCTATGTATGATGCATCGAATCCCGTGAGTGATGGTCAGCGTTCGGGGGTGCTTGCGGGATTACCCCGACGCAAATTCCTGGATGTTTCTTTGGGAGACGCATCGCTTTCCCAGATGCGTTTTATTTCCTTCAAGGTCAACCACTTCCACTCGTTCGTGCGCCTGCTGAACTGGTTCCAACTCATCATTTACTTCATATTCAATATAATCCTGGACATTTTATTGCGACGCGACACCCCAAAACGACGGGCTTTGCGTCTGCGGCGCGCGTTCGAACGCAAGGGTGGATCCTTCTTAAAACTGGGTTTGCATCTCTCGATGCGGCTCGACTTCATGCCTTGGGTATACAGCAATGAACTGTCTTGCATGACCGACAAACAGGAGCCGTTCTCGGTTGAGCAGGCCATCGCAACCATCGAGCGTTCCCTTGGCAAACCACTTACAAAAATTTTTTCACAATTTGATCCTGATCCTATTATCTCGGCGACAGTCGCTTGTATATATCAGGCGATATTGCATGATGGGGAAAAGGTCATTGTTAAGGTCCGTCGGCCCGGTATTGGTGAGCAATTCATGTCGGATATTGAGGCGTTTGACTGGTTGCTATCCATCGCCGAATTTTTGACGATCTTTCGTCCGGGATTTACCCAGGGAATGCGCTCGGAATTCCGCGACCTGCTCCTCGAAGAACTGGATTTCGTACAAGAAGCGCGCAGACAGGATGCCTTCCGGCGTGCTGCCAAAAAATCACGAAAGAAGTTTTTCTCCTCTCCCCGCATCCATCTGGACCTGACAACTGAAGAAGTGGTCATCAATGAATTTGCCAGCGGAATCTGGCTGTGGGAACTGCTTGCCGCTGTTGAAAACGGAGACCAGGCTGTGCTGGCGCGCGCGCAGGAAATGAACATCAAACCCGAACTTGTGGCACGACGGTTGTTATGGGTGAACTATTGGAATTGGGGAGAGAATCTGTTTTTTCACGCCGACCCCAATCCTGATAACGTGATCGTTGGTCAGGACGGTATTCTATATTTCATTGACTTCTCATCCACAGGCACACTAAACCGCTCGAAGCGCCAGGCACTGAGGAAGAACCTGGATTATGCTTGGGAGCGCGACCCGCAAAATATGGCGCGCTCAACCCTCACCTTGCTCGAACCTCTGCCCCCCATTGATCTGATCGAGTTAATCCAGGAACTCGAAACCTATAACTGGCAGGTGATCTATTCGCTGGAAGCCTCGCCTCACAGCGTGACATGGCAGGAACGCACCTCCGCTGCGCAATGGGCGGGAATGATGCAGCTTGTACGCAAGTATGGGATCACCATGGATATACAAGTGCTGCGGTTCATCCGCTCCACTTTGCTGCTTGAATCCATGGCAGTGCGTTTGCATAGCGATGTGGATTTCGTGAGGCAATATCAAACCTTCAAGAATTATCGCGCTGAACAGGCGCGTCGACGTGTGACCGACGCCATGCTGGACCAAATGGATGGAAAGGGAAATGAACAGACGATCATCCGCCTCGACCGCATTGCGCACGCGCTGGATGGTTTTTTATTCCGCACTTCGCAGATGCTGTCACTGCCGGCAGTCAATTTCAATACATTGATGAGCAAATGGTCTTTTGCGGTTTATAACTTCCTCCGTTTTGTCGGCCAGACAGTGGTTGTGACCCTGTTGTTCGCTTTGCTTTTCAACATCGGTTTTTATTTTGAGGCAGGGAGTTTTATGAACATTGGACAGGTGCTCCAAAAAGTTTTGACCCATCCTGTATATCAGGTTGTTCTCTTTATTGCACTATTCGTACATGGCAGGGCCGTCCTGTTCCGATTGGACGATAAAGAGGTTTGAGCATGACGACGCAGGAAGATTTGAAACCGATTCACATCCGTCAGAGCGTCTTTGAGGCTGTCATGGAGTGGAAGAGCCGTCAGGTCGCTGTGACAGGTTTCGGCGGGGAGCGAGGCGAGTCGCTTCCGGCAGAGTCGATCCTGCAAAGCATGCCGCGTCGTCAGCAATCTGTCGCATCGGACGAACGGAAGTTATGGATCCCTTATATGGAACTGCTTCCAATCAGAAATACCTTCGGTCGCAGTCTTTGGCGTTTGTTCACGTGGATGAGGGTGATACTCTCCATCGTCCTTGGAAATTTCTTCGACCAGATTCTACGAAGGGATACGGTGGAGAGACGCGCGGTGCGTTTCCGCGTTGCGTTGGAACGAGGCGGAGGCACGTTTGTAAAACTGGGCCAGCAACTGGCAATGCGCGTCGATCTTTTACCGTGGGCATATTGCGTGGAGTTGTCGAAGATGCTGGACAGGATGAAGCCGTTTTCGACGGAGGAGGCATTGCAGGCAGTTGAGCGTACGATCAATCGCCCCTGGCAGGAAGTCTTCAGCGTGTTCGACCCGAATCCAGTCGGTTCCGCCTCGCTTGCCTGTGTTTATCAGGCAACATTGAAAAATGGATCGAAGGTGGTGGTGAAGGTGCGACGACCCGGCATCAAGGAGCTTTTCTCGGCTGACCTGCAAGTGTTGGATTGGGTCACCGGGCTGGCTGAATTCCTGACGATCCTGCGTCCCGGATATAC
>DATDAG010000083.1:0-4341 GCA_036525495.1 Anaerolineales bacterium | reverse complement strand
CAAAAAAAGTCACCTATGAGGCAACTGACGGAACCGGAACAAAGACAGTCGACTATGACACGCGCAAATTACGCGCTTCGGTAAAAGAGGATGTTGCCAAATCAGCCCGTATCGCAGACTACTTATCTTCGATAAGTTTTTACTGGCCCATGGTGAGCGCTCAGGATCATCCCAAAACAGCATCTCTCCATGAATTAGACGCATCTTTCAACAACACTCTCAAGCATATTCAAACACCCACGGTAGTGGAAGAGACTACCGCGCACTACGCCGTGGAAATGGCGAAGGTGATTGCCGGTAATGAAGAAACGATGCGCAAACGTCCACCTCTTTCGCTGCTGATCTGTACCATTTCACCGTTGGCGCAGGATGCCGGAAACATGGAAGCAGCCCTGGTAGCCGCAGAGGCAGGAATACCGGTTGGATTTATGTCCATGCCGAATACCGGTTCGACCGCGCCGGCGACGATTGCCGGGACATTGGCACTTGGAGATGCAGAAATTGTTTCAGCAATGGTGCTGGTTCAGATGGCTTTTCCCGGAGCGTCAATCTATCATTCGTTCATGCCGGGAATGACACATCCTCGTACAGGGGCATTTCACAGTCATGATGGGTATATTTATGCCATGGGCGTAGAGTTGGCTCACAAGTGGGGCGTTCCAACCCTGGCCGGAACCTTCGGGTGGGATGCCACCTATCCGGGATGGGAAGCCAGTATGAGTGGTGGAAAGACCTCTTTGTTATGCGCGTTGTGCGGAGCGGAAACTGCCAGCGGCATGGGTTTACTTCAAGGTAGCACGCTCCTTTACCCTGAAACCCTGGTTCTGGACGCTGAACTCTATCACAGTGTTCGAATAAATGCCGCAGAGTTGAACACAAGCCCAGATTATATGGCTTTGGATGTTATTCAGGCTGTAGGACCAGGAGGGCACTACCTTAAGCAGAGACATACTCGTGACTATTTCCATAAACTTGAATTTTCGGACGTAGTTCATGTCTATGATAATGCTGGCGGTTATCGAGACCCAATTGAGGTTGCCCGCGAAAAAACCAATTGGATATTTGAGAATCATCACCCCCAGCCATTGAGCGAAACCCAGAAAAATGAATTAAGCAAGATACTCAAGGCAGCCGATGGAGAACTGGACGACAAATAAACAATCCCAAAATCGCCTGATCAATTCGATATTTGCAACCTTAATCTACAAAAGAGACTCCCTTCCGGGAGTCTCTTCACATTTGCTGGGGAGCAGGGATTTGAACCCCAAATTTCGCGTCCAGAGCGCGACGTGATGCCATTTCACCACTCCCCATTAAACCAGCGGGCGGTATTGTAACATGCGTTACAAGAGCGGGCAAGTGAATTTATTTGCGTGCCGCTCGGCGCGAATTGTCTTCCATATCAAGCATGATGAGCAGTCCTTTTGAGATGGCTAGCAAGATAAAAAAGTAAAAAACGCCCGGAAGTGGCTGTAATAGATAAGGTTGAAACATGCTGAATATTCCTAAAAAGCCCATACCCTTACCATATAACATCCCGCCGGCAAGCTGGGATATGAAGAGTAAAAGCGAAAATATCCATATCAGAACGTAGACAGTTAAAGTGACCCAGGCGAAAATATCTGCCCAGCGGGAGATGCGAAGGATGCTGTCCCGGTCAAAGTAAGTGCCAAAGAATTGTTCCTGTTTGTCGTTTGTTTCGTTCATTTCAGCCTCCGTAAGAATTATAAATCAATTACCTTGTTATAATACACTATTGACGCTGTCAGCTGGGAAAAGTTCCGGGAGGGCGCGGCAGGCAGACGTTAAGAACGAAGCGAAAATCCAATCGAAGGTATGAGAATGAATCCAGAAGAAACCGCCAGTCGAATCCCCGCGTTCATCCGCGAAGCAGTCGCCGAAGACCTGAAAAACGGACGTTTCACTTATGTCCGCACGCGCCTGCCTCCAGAGCCGAACGGTTATCTACACATCGGGCACGTCAAGGCATTTTTGATCGATTATTTTACCGCGCAGGAATTTGGCGGCGAGTTATATCTGCGCTTCGACGACACCAACCCATCCAAAGAAGAGACCGAGTTCGTTGAAGCAATCGAAGACGATGCCTCGTGGCTGGGGATCAAATGGGCAAAGGTGACGTTTGCATCTGACTACTTCGACCTTCTTTATGAGTGGGCAGTGCGGCTGGTGAAGTTGGGGCTGGCATATGTGGATGATCAGACACAGGAAGAGATGAGCGCCAGCCGCGGCACCCTTCCCAAAGGGACCAAATGGAACGAGACCGAATCAGCAATCAAGCCCGGGGTTGATTCGCCCTATCGGAACCGGTCCGTAGCCGAGAATTTAGACCTGCTCGAACGCATGAAGAATGGTGAATTCCTTGAAGGGAGTCGCGTGTTGCGCGCCAAGATCGACATGGCACACCCGAACATCCTTTTGCGTGACCCAGTCATGTATCGCATCATGCACGTTCACCACCACCGTACTGGGGACAAGTGGCATATCTACCCGATGTATGACTGGTCACACGGGCAGAACGATTCAATGGAAGGGATTACCCATTCTTTGTGTTCCAATGAATATATCATCCATCGTCCGTTGTACGAATGGTTCCTTGAAAAACTGGAGGAGTTTCCCAGCCGCCAGATCGAATTCTCGCGCCTGAACCTCACCTACGCGATGATGAGCAAACGTAAACTTCGCAAATTGGTTGAAGATGGCGTTGTCCGCGGTTGGGACGACCCGCGCCTGACCACTTTGCGCGGAATGCGTCGCAGAGGTGTAACGCCGGAAGCCATTATCAACTTCATAACGAGTACAGGCGAAACGCGTAACGATAGTTGGGTCGAAATGGCGCAGTTCGAAGCCATCATCCGCGATGACTTGAACAAGCGCGCACAGCGGCGCATGGCAGTGTTGAATCCGCTCAAATTGGTCATTGATAACTATCCAGAAGGTCAGACCGAGGAGATGGAAGCGGTCAATAATCCCGAAGACTCGTCCGCAGGGACTCGTAGAGTCCCATTCTCGAAGGTGCTGTACATCGAGCAGGATGATTTCCGTGAAACACCCCCGCCCAAGTATTTCCGTCTCTATCCTGGTAATGAGGTACGTTTACGCTACGCTTATTTGGTTAAATGCACGCATATCGTCAAGAATGATGCGGGCGAAGTGATCGAAGTTCACTGTACATATGACCCATCCACGCGCGGCGGGGATGCTCCTGATGGACGCAAGGTCAAATCCACGATCCATTGGATTTCGGCGGAACACGCGGTTTCGGCAGAAGTCCGTCTGTACGATCAGTTGTTCACTGCCGAGAGACCCGACGATGCAGATTTGGAAGACATCGTCAACCCCAAATCGCTGGAAGTCTTGGAGAGTGTCTGGGTTGAACCTACGCTGGCTAAAGCCCAGGCAGGCGATAAAATCCAGTTCGAGCGCACAGGATATTTTTGTCTTGATCCCGATTCCAAACCTGGCAAGCCTGTCTTCAACCGCACTGTGACACTCAAAGACTCATGGGCAAAGATCCAAAAGAAGAGCAAGTAACAAATGCCAACCGACCCATCAAAAAAGTTTCAGGACTTGCTTCTCGCCTTCTCGCAAGCCGAGGATCTAGGCGAACGCCAGCGCATCGAGACCCAACTTTGGGACGAATACGGCGCAGAACAAGCCGTCTTTGTTCTGGATATGTCTGGCTTTTCCCTGCTCACGCGCAAATATGGGATCGTCCATTATCTTTCGATGGTCAAGCGGATGCAGTTGACCACGGAACCCATCGTCAAATCGTACGGTGGGAATATGATCAAGTACGAAGCGGATAACTGCTTTGCCATCTTTCCCGATCCGCTGTCGGCGGTCAATGCCGCGCTGGCGATGCAGCATGCGTGCGAATCATCGAATCTGATGACCTCAGACGATCTGGACATATACATCTCTTGCGGGATTGATTACGGGAAAATACTGGTCATCAATGAAGAGGAATGTTTTGGAGACGCTGTAAACCGCGCTTCGAAACTCGGGGAGGATGTTGCCTCTGCCAGGGAAATCCTGATCACAAAAGAAGCCATGGACGCGATCCCGCGTGAAGCAGGCATCAAAGCAAGGGAAATTTCCGTTTCCATCTCAGGAATCAATATCGCTGCATATACCATCTCGATCAGACAGGAACCAAAGTAAACAGGCGAAAGCGAATCCCTCAGGGCTTTCTTAAAGTCCTGTCAGACAACTTTGGCTTCCACCGATTCGGTCACTTTCACCGCGATACTCTCCAAAAACGCCAAGAAAAAGAAAGAAATTGTGGGTCTTGTGGTTCATGCTTTTGGAACTTTAATCAAG
>DATDAG010000082.1:0-2977 GCA_036525495.1 Anaerolineales bacterium | reverse complement strand
CCTGTGACCTTGCCGTTCTCGATCTTGTAGCCCAGGAAAACATTGACTGAAAACTCGCCGTTGATGGGATTGCCCTGTCCGAGGCCGAGGAACTCATGCACCATGAGGCCTTCGTCAATACCAGCGATCATCTCCTCAAAGGGTTTGTCGCCGGGATCCATGACCAGATTGGTCAGGCTGCGGTTCGTTCCATGACCTGTGGGATGCTCCCCAGCTCGACCGGCTGTATCCAAATCGTAAATGAAGTTCCTCAGGATGCCGTTCTCCACCAACGGCATGACCTTGCGCACAACGCCTTCATTATCGAACGCGCTGGTATGGGGGGCGAAGTCAATGCTCGGATCATCGATCAGCGTAAAACTGGGATGCGCGATCTGTTGTCCGAGTTTATCGCGCAAGGGTGACGCGCCTAGGAAAACGTTCTTGCCGTCCAACGCCATGCCGAGCGAAAGTAATACTGCGATAAAACCGCCCGGTGTGAAGATAACCGGCATGGACTTGGATTGAATCGGTACGATCTTCTCTGCCATGCGGAAGTATTCGATGGCACGTGCCGCTACATCTTCCATATCCAGTTGGCGCTTTTTTTGACCAACACTATGCCCGGCAAACAGGATGTCGGTACCGCGTGTCCATTGACCGCCCGCGCCAACATCAAAATTGGTATGCTCTTCGGCATAGGTTGCGCCTTTTGAGTTGGCAAATTCGATCTTCGTGATCGTGCGGTTCACACCCGCCCCGGCAAGGATCTCAGGATTGTAGGCTTTGATCATGTCCATCATCTGCTGCCCCAAGTTGATCATCTCAGGCTTTTGCAGGGGGAGCAGTTTCGGGTCGAAGATCTTGACCGGGTTCAACTCACCCGGACCCGGCATTTCGAAGTGAGCCTTGCTTCCAAACTCTGCCGCTTCGAGTGCGCGTTCCACAACGCCTTCGATGTCTGCGGGGTCTGTAGTGCTGGATGTGCCGACCTTGCCATCCTTGATGACCTTTACGTTGATCTTCGTCCGTTGGGATGATTCAGCCGATTTCAGCTTGTCATTCTCAAAATCCACCGCACTGGTTTCCTGCGTGGTCATCACTACCTGGGCGGCATCCGCCTTTTCCATTGCCTTTTGAATGATTTGTTCGACGATCATGTCACTCGCCTCCCACTACACAATTTTGGATTCGAATATGTGGTCCGCCGATCCCGACACGCAGCGGTTGCTGTCCGCCTTTACCACAGCCGCCAGGTCCGCCGGATGTCCAATCAAGGTCATCTCCGATCATGTCTATGTTGTTCAGGGTTTCGAAGACGTTGCCCGTCAGAGTCACATCCCGCACCAGTTCAGAGACCTGTCCATCACGGATCATGTATCCATAGGCGGCGCTGAAGGTGAACATCTCCATGGCGGTCTGCCCGCCGATCATGTCAATGGCATAGACGCCCAGTTCAACATCCTTGATCATGTCCTCGAATTTGGCATCGCCCTTGTCGAGATAAGTGTTGGTCATGCGCACAATGGGCGGATGCTGGAAATGCACCGAGCGCGCGTTGCCTGTTGGCCCTTCGCCCATCTTGGCGGCAGTCTCGCGCGAATGCAGACGACCGACCAGAATGCCGTCCTTGATCAGGTAATTCTTTTTCGTTGGGGTGCCTTCGTAGTCGTAACGATGTGTGCCCAACCCACCGGGGATCGAGCCATCATCGAGGATGTTGAGATTTTCCACGCCGAAGCGTTTACCCAGCACCATGATCTCTTTCATCTGCGGGTTCTCATAGACGAAATCCGCTTCACTCAAATGACCGAAAGCCTCGTGCGTGAAGACGCCGGTCATCTTGGGGTTGGTGACTACCATATATTTGCCGCCCTTCACAGGTTTCGCCGAAAGCAGTTCGACCGCCTTGGCAGCGGCTTCGGTTACCTTATCGTTGAAGCCTTCCACCATCTGGTAGCCATCTGCGCCGCCGGTGGATTTGAATCCGCGCTGGATCACATCTCCATCGCGTGCAATGGCGCTGACATACACGAACAGGTTGGGTTTTTCCTCCATGATATAGGCGCCCTCACTGCTCGCAAACCAGACCGTCTTGAACGTATCGCCATATATCGCGGCCGTGGTCTGGATCTTTTCATGATACTTGAGCATGATCTGGTTGTATTCCTCAAGGAGCGCTTTCTTCTCGGAGAGGGGGACATCGCGGAAGTCCTTTTCCATGGGTGCCTTGATCTCATCGATTACAGGCTCAACCGTCGCGAGCTGGCTGGTCTCTTTGCCGACCAGTTTGGCGGTGGCACAAGCCTCCTTGACGCGCGACTCAAGGTTGGCCAGGTCGTTGAACGTGGCGTACCCCCAGCCGCCCTTATGCAAGGCGCGCACGATCCCGCCCACGGTCCGGGATGAACCGATGTTATCCAGTTCGGGTCCGCGGAACAGCACCTGTGATTCGGTCTTGTCCTCAATGCGGATGTCCGCGTAATCCACATCATGGACTTTCAAGGCTTCTGTCAGACGATCTCTCATATTTTTCTCCTTTGCTGTAAGATGAAACCCAGGATTTTTTTATTGTAGCAATTTGGGCATCTCAATTCAAGTGCTTTTTATAACCATTTAAATATAAACCTTCCCCAAACATGATATTGCTAATGCATTGAACTTGGCTTGCCTGCCTTGAGATCTTCGATCATTACATTCAATTTCCGTCGAAGGTCTCGGGCTTTTTGGAATCAATCAGCCACCAGATGTCACTGCGTTTGTCGGATGGGGGAAGTTTCTGAAAAGCATCCCACGCCTAAAGCATTTCCATCTTCGAGCGTTTAAAAGAATAAGACCCCGCTTTCGCAGGGTCTTATCAAATTCAGCTTGCGGCAGGAACTTCATCCACTGTAACGCTTGGTATTGCTTTGACTTCCCGATAGACCAACGTCCAGACTGTTGAGGTGAAGACCGCCTGCCATGCACCAACCAACACCCAGGGCGAGAAGGCGAGCAC
>DATDAG010000081.1:0-5947 GCA_036525495.1 Anaerolineales bacterium | reverse complement strand
ATCCACAGGTTCTCGCGCACCGTCAACAGACCGTAGCCCGATGACGCTCCACCGGAGACCATGTTGATGCGCGGGCGCACCATGCCCGGGTTTTGGGTCACGTCGTGGGTGGCAACGCGCGCCCAGCCCGAGGTCGGGGCGAGAAGCGTGGTCAGGATCTTGATCAGGGTCGTTTTGCCCGCGCCGTTCGGTCCGAGCAGTCCGAATAGTTCGCCGCGTTCCACGATCAGGTTCACATCCTCCAGGGCGACCAGTTCCTTGCGGATCTTCTTTTCCTTTTTGTTGCCGTGGATCTTGTAAATTCGCCCCAGGTCTTTTGTTTCGATCGCGTGCTCGTTCATTTCTCTCCTCTTTAGGGCTCTGTGTGTCTTGGAAAATTTGTTCTATTATACTGCTTTTTGAAGCACAGGAGCAGGCTCGATAAGGGATATTTTCTTTACGCCTTCCATCTCTAGTATAATCTTTACCATGAACATCAAAACACAATTGAACGAGTCCATGAAAGACGCCATGAAGAGCGGGGACGAAGTCCGCAAGCGCACGGTGCGGATGGTGCTTGCCGCGGTCAAACAGGCGGAAGTGGACAAGCGGGTCGAACTCGACGATATGGCGGTGATCGGTCTCATTCAAAAGGAGGTCAAGAACCGACGTGAGTCTCTGGAAGAGGCGCAGAAAGCGGACCGTGCAGATCTGGTCGCCGAGAACGAAGCTGAGATCAAGGTGCTCGAAGTCTTCCTCCCCAAAGCCATGCCGGAGGACGAACTGAAATCCATCGTCCAAGCCGCCATCGCAGAGACCGGCGCATCCACGCCTGCTGACATGGGCAAGGTCATGAAGATCGTCATGGGCAAAGTCGCGGGACGCGCTCCCAACGACAAGATCAGCAGCGTCGTGCGGGAACTGCTCCAGCCAAAGGCGTAAATGACAAAAGCATTTCTTACCGCGAAGTCGCGGAGACACGAAGATCATTCAGAAGAAATTCTCCGCGTCCCTGTGCCTGCGCGGCTGACCCGTTCAAACTAGGATGGCAACCCTATCTGCGCGGCACAGGCAGACGCCGCAGCGCATCCGTACGCTTCAGATCGTTTTGCTCAGCCTGGTGAGCATCATATCCTATGGGGCATTGATATTGCCGTCCCTGACGGGACCATCAGCAATCTCTTTGCAGGTGGGGGACGTTTCGCCCAGCGACTTCCAGGCGCCGCAAGACATTAATTACATCAGCGAAGTGCGGACCGAGGATGCGCGTCTCGCAGCGGAGAACTCGGTCGCGCCCGTGTATGCCCCGTCTGACCAGTCCATTGCGCGCAAACAACTCGAACTCCTGCGCGACGCACTGCAATACATCTCATTCGTGCGCGACGATCTGAATTCCACGCCCGAACAAAAATCAACAGATATCGCCTTGCTCAGCGACATAACAATAAAACCGCAAACGATCGAACAGATCCTTGGGTTGACCTCCGCGCGCTGGGATGCGATCCAGCAGGAATCTTTGAGCGTGCTGGAACAGGTGATGCGCCGCACCATTCGGGACACCGATCTTGATTCTGTTCGAAGGAGCGTTCCCTCGCTGGTAAGTCTCGCGCTCAACGAGGAACAAGCCGCGGTCGTTGTGGAACTGGTCTCGGCATTCGTGGCGCCCAACAGCGTGTATTCTGCCGATCTGACAGAATCAGCCAAAGGGTTGGCGCGTGAGGCGGTGGAACCGGTCATCCAGCAATACAAAGCGGGAGAGATCATTGTCCTGCGCGGGCAACTCATTCGCCCTGCGCAACTCGAGGCGTTGCAACAACTTGGCTTGATCGAACAGACCAGCCCCTGGGAGATCTACGCCGGTGCGGGAGCGCTGGTGCTGATGCTCGCGGCGGTCACCGCGCTGTATTTCACGCGGCGGCGATTGCCCTTCCTGTTCGATGCGCGCAGCCTTGTGATCGTTGGGGTGATCTTCATTGTGTTCGTTGTGGGCGCGCGCATCGTCATCCCCGACCGGACCGTATTGCCGTATGCAATCCCGATCCCTGCGGTGGGACTCTTGATCGCAACATTGTTCGGGCTGGAGGCGGGGATCATCCTTTCGATCCTGATCGCATTGCTGGTTCCATATGCCATGCCCAACGCATTCGACCTGATGCCTTATTTTCTTTTTTCATCGCTGACGGGTGTGCTTGTGCTGGGCGCGGCACGGCGTGTATGGACGTTCTTCCGCGCTGGTATGAGCGCCTCAATCGCAGGGATCATCGTATTGGTCGCGTTCAAACTGCCCTTTGAGCAATTGGACGGGATCGCCATGCTTCAACTCACGGGTGCGGCGGCGCTCAGCGGACTGGCTTCGCTGGGTATCGCTCTGTTACTTCAATATTTCCTCGCGCAAACACTGGGGCTTACCACTGCATTGCAACTCATCGAAATATCACGCCCCGATTTCCCGTTACTGCAATTCTTTTTACGCAACGCGCCCGGCACGTACCAGCACAGTTTGCAGGTGGCAAACCTTGCCGAACAAGCCGCAGAGTTGATCGGCGCGGACGCATTGCTCACACGCGTAGGCGCATTGTTCCACGATGTGGGCAAGGCGTTGAACCCATCCTTCTTCATCGAGAACCAGCCGGCGGACAGCATCAACCCGCACGACGATATCGATCCCCAGGAAAGCGCCGCGGCAATCATTGCGCACGTCACAGACGGGGTCGTGCTGGCGCGCAAACATCGCCTGCCGCGCCGCATCGACGATTTCATCCTCGAACATCACGGCACAATGGTCACGCGTTACCAGCATAACCAGGCTGTGCAAGCCGCGGGCGGCGACGCAACCATGGTCGATATCAAGAAATTCCGTTACCCCGGTCCGCGCCCGCGTTCGCGCGAAACGGCATTGCTTATGCTTGCCGACGGCACCGAAGCCCGAGCGCGCGCCGAGCGCCCACATGATGAAGAAGCGATCCGCAAACTTGTAACATCCAACATCGAAGCCGCGCAGAAACAGGGGCAATTCGATGACACGCAATTGACCCTGAAAGACCTCGGCGTCATCACCGATGCATTCGTTACAATTCTCAAGGGCACGCATCACCCGCGCATCACCTATCCCAAAGACACACCGGCAGGCGAGGATGTTGTCACGGTGCCTCGCAAGAGCAAGACATAATCCCATTGCATGTCATTCTTTGCTCCGCTCAGAATGATATGAATGATGACCATGATCAACATCGAATCAGAAACCCCATTTCCAAACGAATTGATCGAACGCGCAGTGAAAAGATCACTCGAAAATCAATCTGCTTCTCTGGATTCAGAACTGACCATTGTGCTGACAGATGACGCACAGATACAGGAATTGAACCGGGACTATCTTGGGATCGATGCTCCAACCGACGTGCTCTCCTTCCCCGCCTCAGAAACGGACCCTGAAACTGGCGCGCGTTATATCGGCGACATCCTCATCTCGATGCCTTATGCCGCCAGAAGCGCAGAGAAAGCCGGTCACCCGCTTGAATCGGAAGTGCAATTGCTGGTGGCGCATGGCATGTTACATTTGCTCGGTCACGACCATGCCAAATCGGACGAGAAAGCGCGTATGTGGAAGGCACAGACGGGGATATTGGAATCGCTGGGGCTTGGAGATATAAAGATACGCGAGGAGTAATAAACCAGGTGACAGTCACTTTTGCAAAGCATCCCCACAAAGTAACAGTCATCTAATAATTTGCGTAACAAGCGATGAACATCAAAACTTTCATCCAAGCCCGCCTTCGATCGATCCGTCACGCCCTGCGCGGCTGGAAGTTTGTGTTGCAAACCCAGAAAAACGCATGGGTGCATTCGCTTGTTACTACGATTGTCTTGGTTATGGGATTTTGGCTGCAATTACCCGCGCGTGATTGGGCAGTGATAGTGCTGACTATTGCAATGGTGTTCACCGCCGAGTTCATCAACACAGCAATTGAAGCGGTCGTAGACCTTGCAAGTCCGCAGAAGCATCCGCTTGCAAAAGTTGGCAAGGATGTTGGCGCGGGCGCGGTGCTTGTGGCGGCGCTGTCGGCGATATTGATCGGGTTGTTGATCCTGGGTCCGCCGTTGTGGGTGAAGTTGAGTCTGATGTTTGGATGACAATTTATAGTGTCATTGCGAGGGCTGGTGGTCGAGTAGCGCTATTTGCGTATCGAGACCATGCCCGAAGCAATCTCGTACTTATAGGTTGGTTGAGATTGCTTCGCTCTGCTCGCAACGACTAGAGGAGTACACATGTCTTTATCGTTTCAATTCGGCACGGTAGGTTCACCGCTAGGCACACCCAAGAAACCGGGCGGGTCGGTGGGGGCAATCGAATTCAGCAAATCCATCGGCTTGACCGCTTTCGAACTCGGCTGGGTGCAATCGGTGCGTGTGTCGGAGGCGACCTGCGCGGATATTAAGCGGACGGGCATGGAACAGGGCGTTTCGCTCAGCGTCCATGCCTCTTATTTCTTCAACTTGAACGCGACCGACGAGGAGTGGCCCAAGTCGCGCAAGCGTTTGATGGATGCGGCGCATTACGGCAACCTCGCCGGCGCAACGGATATCATCTTTCATCCCGGTTCGTATTTTGGGAATCCACCTGAAGAAGTATTGAAGGTTGCCATCCCACGCTTGAAGGATTTCGTGAAGGAATTGCGCAAAGCAAAGAACCCGGTCATTTTGCGGCCCGAAACGATGGGAAAGTCTGCGATGTTGGGTTCACTTGAAGACACATTGGAGATGAGCAAAGCCATAAAGGGTGTACAACCCTGTCTCGACTTTGCCCACCTGCACGCGCGTCCCGGCGATGGGACGGTAAATTCCGTCAAAGAGTGGAGTCAGATCATCGAGGCGTATCAGGCTTCACTGGGGAAGGAGGCGTTGAAGAATCTGCACATCCACTTATCGGGGATCGAGTATGGTCCCAAAGGCGAGAAGAAACATCTGGCGTTGGGCGAATCCGATCTCAAGATCAATTTTCTTTTCGAAGTGCTGAAGGATTACGGCTGTGCGGGGAGAATTCTATGTGAAAGCCCGATCATGGAAGAGGATGCGCTCAACATGAAGAAGGCGTGGATGAAGGTAAGCAGCGAAAAGGAGTGATCTGATAGCCTATTCAGGTTGCACAACCACTTCCCCATTCTTGACAACGTAAACAACTGATTGCATCATAGAAAAGTCTTCAAGCGGATTTCCGTCAACAACGATGATATCCGCCTGTTTACCGACTTCCAGTGTACCAATGATATCGCCCAGCCCGAGGGCGTTAGCAGCATTAACTGTTGCTGATATGATCATTTCCATTGGAGTCATTCCCTGCAACTCCATCAATCTGAATTCTGACACCGGTGATGCGCCCGAATTCGGAAAAAACGTTCCAAAGACAAGGGTCCCGCCTGCATCCAGGAAACGCCGAACATCGCCTTCCTGGGGTACGCCCACACTAAATCCCGAAAGAATCGGGGTGGAATTCGAAACTACTGCATTAATTAACTCTTCGGACATAGGTTCTGAGAGAGAAGGCCACGATGTTATCTCGTCCACGCCTGCTTCGATTGCAGTAAATGCTTCTTCCGGGAACAGTGCCTGTCCTACAACCAGCGTATCCTGGGTATGCGCCGTCTCCACGATGGCTGTCAACATTTCGAGAGATAATACTGGCGACCTTTCTTCAAGAGATTCGTTCAACGATGGTCCCGACGACATCAAGAAATTGACCTGGTCGGCTCCCAATTCAATTAACTCTTCCGTCACCTGTTGGGCTTCTTCCACCGTCTCGCCCCCCACGGTCTGATCGGGATAATATTTTTTGGCTCATGTGTAGACTGAGTGCAAAGTGACGAGTGCGGCGATGAAGGATGGTGAAATACGTTTTAGATTTCTGCGGAATTCAGCCATTGCCACGTAACTGCTCAGATAGACTTTGTGAACACCTTTGAATGGACGCAAG
>DATDAG010000080.1:0-12564 GCA_036525495.1 Anaerolineales bacterium | reverse complement strand
AATTTCAGTAAATCACGGATTCAATCTTTGAGCGCTTCGTTGTAGCTCCTTTAGTCACTTTTTCTCGTGAAATCAGCTGAAATCAGCCCCAAACACGTGGCTTCAGCCGTTACTTCGGCAAATCTGTGATTTACTGAATTTTGTATTACAAATGGCGGGAGTCCAAAGTTTGATCAGTTATCTGATTCCCAACAAATATTTTCCTTCTGCAAGCAGTTCGTCATAAAGTTTTTCCAGTTTTGGGTTCACACCTCGCAACCCAGCCATGACTTTCTCAGACCACAACAAATATTCCTGTTTGCGTTCCAATGACCAGTTTGCCGGCGGGGATTTGATGGTATCGCGGACGTTATGGATCTTGTCAGCGACACCGAGGAGTTTTGCATTTTGGCTTTTATGCGGCGCGTATTCAATTTGCAGTTGTTTTCTGGTTTGCTTGGGCAGGCTTTTGTCGTCGGTCACTTCGAGCACCACCGAGAGGACTTCCCTGCCAAATTCTGCTTCAATTTCTTCAGGCGTGGCATCTGTATCTTCGATCGTATCGTGCAGGATGGCGGCGACCAGCAGGGTCATATCTCGGACATCACCAACCGTCCATAGCGTTTCAGCCACCTCGATCGGGTGATTGATGTATGGCGACGATTTTGAATCCCTTCGTCTTTGGTCATTATGCTTCACAGCCGAGAAGCGAATTGCCTTTAATATTAAACCAACCGAATCATCCATTACATCAATTCCTTCGAATAGGTCCTGTGCTTCTTATAAAAATCAACCCCGAAGTTTTCCATCTCGCGCTGCATGTTCTCGTTCTCGACGCCGATCTGTACCACATCCGCATGTTTGTAGCGCGGATTCTCGCTCACGGACTTGAACATCTCACTATAGAGGATCGCCGTGCCGCCAGTGCCGCGATATTTGGGGAGCAAGCCCGCGCCGTTGATATTGATCCATTCCGTGCGGTGGAGTTCGATAAGCAGGGTCAGCCAGCCGAAGGGGAAAAGCCGTCCGCGTATTTTTTGGAGCGCGGCGGAGACATCGGGATAGGCGAGCAAAAATCCGACAGCCTGACCATCTTTCATCACCAACTTCACCAACTTCGGGTCAGCCAGCCAAATCAACTGGTTTGCCATCGTGTCCATTTCCTCATCTGTGAGTGGAGCCGTGCCTCCGGTACCTGTCAGGGAGTTGTTGTAGAGTTCCTTGAGATGGGTCACAAGTTCTCGCAGATCTTTGCGCGTGTTGCAATGGGCGATACGAAGCCCGCGCCGTTGGGCGAGACGTTCTGCAAGTGAGTGAATACGAGACGGGAATTGGATATCGGTTCCCAAATAACCGGAAACTGTTTCGCCATCTTTGACAAATCCCTGCGCTTCGATCAAGTCCACGTAATAGGCGGGGTTGTAGGGCAAGCCAAAGGCGGGACGATGCTCGAAGCCTTTCACCAATAATCCAAACCCATCCAGTGGAGCGAATCCTTTTGGACCGATGATTTTGTTCAGTCCGCGTGAGCGCGCCCAGTCGAAGCCCGCGTTGAAGAGCACGGTCGCGGCTTCGAGGTTGTTTTCACATTCGAAGAGATAAAAGAAGGCTGTCGTTGTTTTGTTGAATTCGTTGTAACGGGAATTGTCAAGGATGGCGAGCCTGCCTACGGGATGGGTCCCATTGAGGGCGAGAAAGAACGATGCGTTAGAATGTTTGTAGAACGGGAACCGCCTCGGGTTAAGTCTGAGGCGTTCATCCATTTGCAGGGGCGGCACCCATTGAGGGATGTCTCCATAAATGGAGAATGGCAAGCGTAGGAAATCATCCAGATGGTTTTTATTATTGAGGTCGAGTTTGAGAATGTTCATGGAAAACTGTAGCGGGGGCACGATATATCGTGCCCCCGCGAGGAATCACATAGCCTTCGCGCGTTCTGCCATTTGTGCACGGAGATCGTCGGCGTCCTTGTCAATGAAGCGCAACGCGCCGAGATAGAAGAAGAAACATAAGAGCCATGCAACCACACAAATGACGAGAATCGAAAAGGTTTTGTCTTGCGTGGCAACAATGATCGCGCCTGTCAACGCGGGGGCGGTGACGGCTCCACTGTTCTCGACGAAATATTCCAGTGCCTGTGCCGTGGAGCGGACTTCGGGAACGGTCACATCATACACCGTCGCGATGACGTTGGCAGACGAAAGAGGCATGAAGATGGCGGTAAGACACATGAAGATGAAGAACTGGTTCGGCTTGTCGAGAGGCGTGGTCATCGCGATGTAGATAAAGATCGCACCAAGCAAAACGCCCGCGCTCGATACGATGATGCGCCCCTTTTTGGTGCGCTTGAACAGCAGGTCGCCAAGGACGCCGCCCACGAAATATCCTGCTGCTAGGATGAGGATGACGGGAGCCATTGTGGCGATGATGCCGTTTGCATCGTAGCCGCGCTCGGTCTCAAGATAACCAAAAAAGAAAAATACGATGACGTTCCACGGGAATTGACCCGCAAATCCTTGCAGGAAGATGAACCACATCGTCCGCTTTTTGAATATCTCCTTTGCCTCCGCCCACGAAAATTTGAAGGTCTGCATTTCGGGCATATCTGCAAATTCGGGTTCAGCTTTGCCGCGCGGCATCTCCTTCACACCGTAGAAGATAAGCAGTGCAATGATCAACCCGAGCGCCCCCGTGATATAGAAGACCGAACGCCAGCCGCCGATCATCGGCGCGACCATCTGTCCCAATATCATACCCATCAAAAAACCAAGCGGCTGGGCAAGCTGTAAAATACCGTAAACCTTGCCGCGCATGTTCGGACCGAAATAGTCCGCGATCAAGGTGAAAATGCCAGGGTAGGATGAATCGTCAATGCCCGTGGAGGCGCGCGTGATCAGGAATCCCGTGTACGTGCGGACGACCGCGTTCAGCCACGTGGTCGCACCCCAGATGAAAGATGCCAGTGCCAGAAGTTTGGCACGAGCATAGCGGTCGTATAAAAATCCCCACAACGGATACAGAATCGTCGCCACTGCCAGTGCGCCAGAATTGACCAACCCCCATTGAAAATCGTTCAACTGGAATGTGTCGCTGATCTGCACTTGCAGCGAGCCGATCATCAATTTGTCGGTCTGGTGCAGGAGCATAAAGAAGAAAAAAATGGCAACAACGAACCAGCGATAACCTGACTTTTTTTCCGACATGGTCACCTCATGTTAAATGGAATTGCCCAAGTATCAGCCGTTGGGGGGCAGGTGTCAAGTTCCAGGTTCAGGTTTCATCTGTCAGGCGTATCGTCTGAAATAATCTTCTCTGCAAGTTTCTGCAATTTATCGGCATCCTCGATTTTCGCAGAAGCAAAATACTGCGCAAGCAGGTCGAGCGGGCTCATACTGCTGACCACCTGTCCCTCGGGGATGCGCACGCGCGCTTCGATCTGTGGTCGCTTGACTAGATGGAACTCGAATGCTTTCTCCGCATGTTTTCGCAAAGCGGATTCGTCTATCAACGTGTCCAACTCCCTTGGATATTCGACTACGAGTTTGACGATCGCATCGGACATATCCTTGGGTAAAGCATTTTTCAAGATCTCGGTCACGTTCTCACCAGACTTTAGAACTGCCTTCCGTTCAACAAACGGACGCGTACCCTCGATCTTTTTCCACTCAACTTTTGTCGAGCCGCGTTCCACTTCTGCGACGATATAGAACTTGTTATCCTGCGCCTCGCCAAAATCGACCCGTTCGATGGAGCCAGGATAAATTACAGGTGGATGATTCCCCTCGTTAACATCCTGCGGCTTGTGGATGTGTCCCATCGCGACATAATCAAGCCGCTTATCTTTGACAAGAGATGTTGGCAGCACGAGGTCACTTCCCAGCATGACCATTCTTTCCGCGCCAAACATCGCACCTTCGACGGAGGCGTGTGCGGTGAGAATGAGCGGGAAATTTTTGTCAGCGCCGTCGATGAACGTTTCCACCAAATCCGAGATTCGAGACTCGAGATTCGAAAAGACTTCACTGGTATATGATCCGCTCATATTCAAATTTGCCATAAGCGCAGAACGCGATATCCATGGCATGGCAATGACTTGCACTGGCAGATCCCATAGATCTTGTGGAGTGAGAATCTCTGGTTTTTGCAGCACTTTAACGAACGGCACTTGTAATGTATCGAATTCCTGGATCGCATGCGCGCGTCCTGCGGCGGGGGAAAGGTCATGGTTTCCGACCAAAAGGAGTGTTGGTATCTTGGCTTGTGAAAGTCTTATAATGCGTTTCCCCCACTCGCGCTGGAATGTTGGTGCAGGTGAACGGTCTTTATAGGCATCACCCGCAAAGATGACTATGTCCACTTTTTCAGAGATTGCCGCATCCACGATCGTATCCAGCGATTTCAGGAAATCCAGAACGCGCAAAGGCAGTCCCGTTTCGGGATCATGGCGTCCGTAGTTTGCCATGTCAATGTGTGCGTCGGCGAAGTGGAGGAGTTTCATATCAAGAATTCCTCGGTGGTTGAGTAGCCGCGAAGCGGCGTATCGAAACCACAACTAATCAAGGGTATTTTGCTTACATAGTGGTTTCGATACGGGCTTCGCAACGAACGCTTACCCCTACTCAACCACCAGGTTGCTTTTGTTACGGCCGTACTCCCAAATCCTGCAATGCCAGAATGGCAGGACCCCAATTGGGATGCAGTCTCAGCGCTTCGCGATAGTCATCAATGGCGGCTTTGGTATCACCGATCATATAGTAGGCCTGTCCGCGCCAGTAAAGGGATTCCTCGATCGTGGGCTTGGAGATGGTTTCATAAAGTGTGACATTTGCCAGATCGATCACATCCTGATAGCGACCTGAATAGAAGTAGGCTTTATAAGGGCTTGTTTGATACCACATCATGCGATAGGGTCTTTGGAAATCATCTGCACCGATGGAATTATAGATCGAAAAAACCTGATCGAAAGCGATTGCCGCGTCCTGGTATTCGAACAGTTCAACATGGCTTGTTCCTTTGGCGAACCAGGCAAAGAACTGGTCGATGCCGCTGGATGTTTGTATTTTCTCTTCCGCATAATTGAGTTGGTATCTCGCCGCCCATTGCGGGTCTACATATGGACCAAGCACTGCCAATAATTCCGCTTCACGTTCGGGCTCATAGACCACGATAAAAAGGTTATTGAATGACAGCCATGCCTCATTGGACATAAAATCCGTGTAAGAGATGCGGAAGTTGGGGCCGTCGTTCCAAGTATCCTGAACGATCAATTCTCCACGCGCATCGTCGTAACCCGTGACGAATTGATAATGCCCAAGCCAGGCAACCTTTCCTGCATAATCTTTTTCGTAATATCCCTTTTCAGCAATGAAGGGAAAGTCTGCTGCAAGCAGTTTTTTGGCAACATCGATATTCCCGCCAAGGCGCGATAGGGCACGAAACTCTGTCTCATCGTTGACAAAGTCCACCATTTCGTAGGGCATCACATTGACGTCGCTTCTTCCCTGTTGGATAAAATCCAGTTTGGGGTCCTGGATACCGGCTTTAATGGCTTTGGCAACGACATCACGATTCCCATTCCAGCCAATGTAGTTCAATGCCATACTTAGATTGGCCGGACCGCAATAGTTCCAGCGGTTCTTTTGATCCTCGTAGCGGATCCCTTTCAGGATCACCGAATCAGGCAATGGCGTGGATGTGATCGTCGGCGTGAGGGTGGGTCCCTGTGTGGGAGTTGGAGTCACTTCGGGCGCAGGTGAAGGCGTTTGAGTCGTATTTGTGCCGCCACTCGAAGGGTCAGTGGCCGATGCGCCTACAAGTTCGAAAACAGCCTCCTCGGGCGGAGGGTTGAGACGGGTTCGGATGGGTTCAAAAATCCAGACTTCGAGGCGCGGCATGGCGCGCGAATAAACAGGTGGCAGATAGAATATGCCAATGCCTAATAGGATAATTATAGGGACGAGCCATATACGGTTAAAGCGATTTTGCATGCCGAGGATTATACTTGTTTATGATGTGCGTTGAGATTAGACAAAGGTGAGATACATGAACGCTCTCTGGTTAAAGAATAACGCAATCTCCTTGCGAAATGTTCCACAACCGCAAAAACAGAACGAAGCGCTGATAAAAATTCGCAAGGCAGGAATTTGCAGCACTGACCTTGAACTCGTGAAGGGATATTATCCATATACGGGAATTCTTGGACATGAGTTTGTTGGGGAGGTGATTTCTTCCCCTCTCCCCGCGGGAGAGGGGGCAGGGGTGAGGGCAGGCGACCGCGCCGTCGGTGAGATCAACGCGGTGTGCAATCAATGTGAACAATGCCTGAACGGACGCCCCACTCATTGTGAAAGACGAACTGTGCTGGGGATCGTAAATCGTGACGGGGTATTTGCGGAATATACGACTCTTCCGCTCTCGAACCTGCATCGCGTTCCCGCTTCTGTACCGGACGAGGTGGCTGTGTTCACCGAACCCCTCGCCGCCGCGTTGGAAATTCAACAGCAGGTACAGGTTCATCCCACAGATCGCGTATTGCTTATCGGCGCGGGGCGGCTCGGGCAACTCATTGCCCAGACATTGGCGTTGACCGGTTGCGACCTGCGCGTGGTGGTGCGGCACAAACGTCAGCAGGATTTGTTGAGGGCGCGTGGGATTCGGATCATCCCTGAAGAGGATATCCAGCCCTGGAGGTGGGACATCGTAGTGGAGGCGACCGGGTCACCGAGCGGCTTTTCGCTGGCGCGGCAGGCTATTCGTCCGCGTGGAACGCTGGTGTTAAAATCCACTTATAAAGGCGATATGAATGTCAACATCTCGTCCATTGTCGTGGACGAGATCAACATCGTCGGCTCGCGCTGTGGTCCGTTCGAGCCAGCGTTGCGTTTGATGGAATCCAAACAGGTGGATCCGTCTGTATTGATCGATTCTGAATATTCACTTGGGGATGGATTAAAAGCATTTGAGCATGCGGCGGAAACCGGCGTGCTTAAGGTATTGATAAAGCCATAGTGTCACACTTGCACTTGCATGTGATTTGCTGGCAAATCATGCAAGTGTTGCAAGTGACAACGAAGCAATCTCATATTTTAGAGTTAAATAAGCGTATTAACTATTACGCGGCATGGTGCGCGGGGAACGCGGTAAAAAGACTGTAAAAGAAGTGCCAACGCCCATCTTGCTTTTGACTTCGATGCGTCCGTTGTGTCCCTGAACAATCTGCTTGCAAATGGATAGCCCAAGGCCTGTGCCAGCCGCTTTGCCTTCATGTTCGCCCACGCGGTAAAACTTTTGGAACAGGTGGGGGATCGAATCTTCCGGGATGCCAAGACCGGTATCCTGAACACTGACTGAAATCTCGTTTTCCGTAAAATCGCCGGTAATGATCACCGAACCGTTCAGGCGGTTGTATTTTATGGCATTGCTCAAGAGATTGAGCAAAACCTGCTTGATCTTGTCGCGGTCGGCTTCGAGCAATGGCATGTCGCCGGGAACATCCACCCGGATCTGAACATCCGTTTCCTGCGCCTTGGACATCATCACATCGCGCACTTCATAGATCAGGTCTGCCGAGCTGAAACGCATCTTGCGAAACTGTACCCGACCCGATTCAAGACGAGCCAGGTCTAGGAACGAGGATGCCAGCGAGTTCAGGCGCAGGGTCTCGTTGTGGATATTGTTGACGATCTGATCGCGCTGTTCGAGCGACATCTCCGGGCGGAGCAAAAGATATGTCGCCGTGCTGAGCGAGGCAAGCGGTGTGCGGAGTTCGTGCACGAATTCCGCGATCAGGTCAGATTGCTGGAACAGACGCGCGTTCTCGATGGCAACCGCCGCCTGGGCGCCCAACACAGTGAGCATCGATTCGTCCGGGTCGGTGAACCGTCCGCGTTTTTTGTTGACCACCTCCAGCACGCCGACCACCTTGTTCTTTGTAATGAGAGGGATGCCCAGCAGGGTTTTTGTTGTGTGGCTGAGTGTTTGGTCCACGTCGCTGAAGAAACGCTTGTCCTTGTGGGCATCGTCAATGCGCAGGGACTGGCGGTTGGTCACGATCCAGCCTGCGATGCTGTTTTCGAGCGGGACAACGAGTCCGCGCATGGTAGGTTCGTCTATGTTGGTGGCAACCTGAAAGTAGAGTTGACGCGATGTGTCGTCGTAAAGGAGGATGGAGGCGGCTTCGGCATGTGTAATATCCGCCGAGGTGCGCACGATGTCATTCAACAGCGTGTCGAGGTCAAGTGTGGATGCCAGATCGCGCGCGATCTCGATCAGGCGCAGGTAACTATCGAGGGTTTGGGTTTTTATTTCAGCCATGAAGCGCTCGTTTCGCTATCTCAGGTAGTGTGGCAGCGACATCGTCCATGATGACGACATCGGCTCTGACATTTATATAGGTGGGCGAATTGTTGAGGATGATCAGGTGTACGCCCCGGTCGACTGCCTGCATGGGCAGGCCAGCCACAGGCAGGACTTCCAATGAAGAACCGGCGACCACCATCAGGTCACACCCGCGCGCCGCGTTCTGCGCTTCGTACCACGCCGCTTGCGGCAACTGTTCCCCGAACAATATCACATCTGGTTTCAGGATTCCATTGCAATTTAAGCATAATGGGATCGTCCCATCGTCTATGAACCTTTTTACAAAATCCTCAGACTCATATTTCCTGTAACACCGCGTGCATGATAATGTCTGCATGGTGCCATGCATTTCGATAACCTTCTTCGACCCCGCCTTTTGGTGCAACATATCTATATTTTGCGTAATGATCGTCTGTCCAGTGCCCGCATTTTCCAAATCGGCAAGCGCCAAGTGTGCAACGTTGGGTTGCGCATGGAAGATCTGACCTGCCAGCGGGCGGAACCAATTGAAGAATCTCTCGGGATGTGTGCGAAATGTGCTGAGCGATGCGACCTCCATCGGTTCATCGCTTGACCATAAGCCTGTCCCCTCCGAACGGAAATCCGGAATCCCCGATGGGGTGGATATGCCTGCCCCGGTCAACACGACCACGCGTCTGGCTCTGCGGAACAACTCCGCCGCATCATCCAGCGCAGTCTCTGCTGTGCGGGGGGCTGGATTCATCGAGGCAATGCCTCTCGCTCCGTTATGAAATCTACAAGTTTGCCGATCTGGCGTGCTGTCAGGCTTTCAGGCTGGCACAGGATCGCCGGTGTCTGCATCCGGGTGGCTTGCACGAACAGTTCCGGTGCCGGAGTCAATGTGGCGATGATCTCATGATCCAATTTGGTTTGCACCTGGCTGGACGGCAGTTGCGTATCCGAGCGAATGCGATTGTTCAAAACCACATTGATGCTCCGTTTGTTGATGCCCAGTGACGCGATATCGTCGATCAATGCCTTGGTGTGGATGATGGTATTCGGGACACCCTCGAGCAGGATCAATACATCATCGCATTTTGAGATGATCTTTGTTGCAAAAGGCTGAATACCCACGCCAAGATCGAGCACCACAAAACGGGCAAGCGCTGCCAGGCCCGAGACCACTGTCTCGTAATTCGAAACTTGGCTGATCAGGTGCATGTCGCGCGGACGGTCCGATGATAGCAAAAACTTGAGCCCTGATTCATGATAGGAGAGAGATTCGCGCAGTTTGTCGCGTGTCAATTCACTTATCTTGCTCAGGCTGAGCAGGTCCACCAGTCCATTTGCAGGAGTAAGCCCCAGTTCCAGCCCAAGCGCGCCCTGACCGGGAAGCATCTCGGCCGCGATCACTTCGCTCTTGGTCTTGTTCAATAATCCAGCCGCCAGGTTTGCCGCCAAGGTGGTGATGCCCAACCCGCCGCGCGCACCCAGAATACTGACCACATACCCGCGGTTCTCGTTCCCCCCGCCAAATGCGGATTTATCCTTTTTATCCCCTGCCCGCGCAAGCAGGGTCTTTACTCGCGCCTGTAATTCAGAGGGATGTGTAGGTTTGGTCAGGTAGTCGTCTGCCCCCACTTCAAAACCGATCACCTTGTCATCCAGTTGAGCCTTGGCTGTGAACATCAAAATGGGGGTTTCGGCTGTGGGTGGGTTCTGCCTCAGGCGACGGGTGACTTCGTAGCCGTCCATGTCTGGCATCATCACATCGAGCAGGATCAGGTCCGGGTCCTCTTCGAACGCTTTTTCCAATCCCTGCTGACCGTTGGTCGCCGCGCTGATCTGATATCCCTGGCGTTGAAGCATCAAGCCTACCAGCCGCAGGGTATCAAGATCGTCATCAACGATGAGGATTTTTTCAGTCATATGGACCATTCCTTCTATGATAATGTCAACAGTCTAGCATAAAGAACCCGCAAGGGCAAGATAATGCACATTGCAACTATGCTATAATGAATCTGGTCGGGAACGTATCCCATTTTTTGGGGATGACAGGCTTCGACGGGAGAGGCTGGTCCCGGAATGCGAGCCGAGAGGCGCCGAACTCGTTAACTCAGCGCAAAAAATCAAGTGCCAACCGCACTTCATATGCTGCTATGCCCCTCGCCGCCTAGTGTGACGAGAACATAACAGTCGGTCTCCTTTGATGAGGCCGCGTCCGCCGGCACCGTCCTCCACCGGGTGACGGATCGGGCGAGACAAAGGTGGAGTGCCGCGCACGATGCCGCTACCTGCGCGAAAGACAAGCGGCTGGTCGCAGTGAGTTCTAGTCGGACGAGACCACTGCGATGACGAACCTCGACCGACTACGCTCGTAGATTTCCGAGGGTCGAATCTTTCGGACCCGGGTTCAATTCCCGGCATCTCCACTCCATTCGGTCAGCAGTCATACTGTTGACCGAACGTTATTAACGAGGTTGTATGAAACGAATTCTTCTTTTTGGACTTCTCCTCCTGACATCCGCCTGCATGTCCCCTTCGGAGAGGCAAACAGCGACTCCCACCTCCGGGGCTCTCCCCCTGCCAACCGAGACGCTTCCTCCCACGCCGATACCTGCCTCGCAAACCCTCGAGCCGACGCCCACCCTTGAACCTTCGCCAACGCCCTTACCGCGTTTCTTCACGTCACAATTTGACACATCCTCCGAGAGCTGGGTCATCTTGCAGGCAGGGAATGTGGGTGTGCCCAACGTCGAAACAAAAGACAGTGCCCTCCGCCTCCAAATGGATTCTCCCTACACCTGGCTTTATGCGATATACGGCGCACAGGAGTACACCAATGTCCATATCGAAACCGAATTCATCAACAGCGCGCTAAGCCCGGCGTCCGCGGGGCTGGTCTGTCGCTACAGCGAAACAGACGGATGGCTAGAATATAATGTGCTGACAGACAGGACATATAATGTTCTATATGGCAGGTGGCTGGACAATGGCATTGCCGATTACCTGCCCATCATGGACGGCTCATCCAATGAGATCAAACAAAGCGGGGAGTTACAACAGATCGGCCTGACATGTTCAGGCACAATCCTTTATCTTTATATCAACGGGACGCTCGTCCGCAGTGTGGATGTGAGCCGCTACGAACTTAATGAAGGCAAGGTTGGGATATCCGCTTCATCATTTGAGCATACCCCTGTCATCGCAGTATTTGATTGGGTGACCGTGAGAGCGCCGTGATCTAACGCTGAAACCCATCGCGAAGAATCACCGAAGTGAAAAACAGGGAGTATCCGACAATCAGAGTT
This sequence comes from Anaerolineales bacterium, assembly GCA_036525495.1. GTDB lineage: Bacteria > Chloroflexota > Anaerolineae > Anaerolineales > Villigracilaceae > Defluviilinea. Next base: position 955 of record DATDAG010000080.1, on the reverse strand, counting down.
TTGTATCCGATTTCAGGCTTTTTCTTATCAAATTTGGGGGAAAAGCTCAGACCTCCTCAACTCAGGCATTGACCTGGCAAAACGCCACAGCTATCAACCGATCTGTCCTTTTCATCCTCTGTCTGGTTTGACCGACAGATTCATACTTGGGCTTAATTCAGCGTTAAACGAATCGGTATACAATGATAATGTATCGTAAGGAGTACCAATGAACGCATTAACCACTATGGAGGGAAAAGTCGCCTGGCAGAAGATCGTTACCGCCTATGCCAAACCTGATCTGCGCAGGAGCCTCTGGCAGCTCACCAACACATTGATCCCATTCTTTGTATTGTTCTATCTATCGATCCGAAGTGTGAATATCTCTCTCTGGCTGACACTTCCCCTCACCCTGCTCACGGCAGGATTCATGATACGGGCATTCATCATCTTCCACGATTGTGGGCACGGATCGTTCTTTAAGTCACAGCGTGCCAACGATTGGACAGGGATCATCACTGGCTTGCTGGCTTTCACGCCGTATTACCGCTGGAAACGTGAGCACGCCATCCATCATGCCACCAGTGGTGACCTTGACCGACGCGGAGTGGGAGACGTGTACACGATGACACTTCAGGAATACCTCGATGCCCCGTGGTGGAAAAAGTTGGGGTACCGCATGATGCGAAACCCGATCGCCTTATTGCTCATCGGTCCGATGATCGTATTCATTATTACAGAGCGGATTCCACCCGCCAAAGGCAAACGCGAGATCGCCAACGTCTGGTGGACAAACCTTGCACTGGCAGTGATCATCTTTGTCATGGGGTTGTCATTTGGCTGGAGGAACTATCTGATCGTGCAATTGCTTGTGTTGTTCTTCGGGACAAGTGCAGGTGTATGGTTGTTTTACGTTCAGCATAATTATGAAGGTGTGTACTGGGAACGCCACGCACAATGGGACTACTTCAAAGCC
>DATDAG010000079.1:0-16470 GCA_036525495.1 Anaerolineales bacterium | reverse complement strand
CTTGCGTCCATTCAAAGGTGTTCACAAAGTCTATCTGAGCAGTTACGTGGCAATGGCTGAATTCCGCAGAAATCTAAAACGTATTTCACCATCCTTCATCGCCGCACTCGTCACTTTGCACTCAGTCTACACATGAGCCTAAAGGAATAACCGCTGGTTGAATACGAAGGTATCGAAACCAGAAAGTATATCGAATACATTGATAGTAAATGTATTCTCGTTATCGGTGGTTGCGATACGCCTTCGGCTTTCGCCTCAGGCTACTCAACCACCGTATTTACACCTTCATAAAATAATTTTCTTCCACCGCCTGCCATGTTTCATCATACAATTTCATATACCTCGTCAACAACGGATGCACACGCGCCATCTCTTCGTACATTCGTTGGGCAACCCGCCGAATGGAAAAATGCGCATTCGCCGCGGAACGCAACTGACAGAACGCAAATGCTTCGCGCAAATTGAACTGCGCCAGCACGCGGCGGTTATATCCATTCGGGACAACATACTGCGCGACAGCGGGGTTGAAGTCATGTAACTTCTCATACATCACGCTCGCCGCTTCCATCACCGATTCATACTGTGATCCGAAACCTGCCTCCGTCATCAAAAGCGGAGTAGCGTACTCAAGCCGCGTCGTCAGTCTCTGTGACGTCTGCGTCATCATGCGATGACGTTTGAACTCGGCATAAGCGCCCTGATCCATGACGAGGTCAAAGGTGTAGGTGCAGTACTCCAACTCGCGCAAGGGGACATCATATCTGCTTAACCGCCCCAACAGGGACTCGGCGAGTTTAGCTTTTTCTTCTTCACTTACAGATTGCACATAAGATAACGCATCTGCAAAAGACATCTCGCCGAAGCGATACAACGTCGCGGCAAGTACTTTATTCTCGCCGTTATGGTCGTAATCGATTAATGTGCACCAATCGGTTTCCGGAAGGACATGATATATGGTGTCCTTACCTGCAATTTCTTCGGTCGTCTCTACCAAATAAGGAACCGCATCCGCATACTTCACCAATGTAGGCGTTTCCGCTTTGGAAACTTCTTTCATCTTTTCGCCGATCTCGCGCACTTCCGCCAGTTCATGCGAGAGCATCTTGCGGATGGTGTTCTCGATGACGCGCGCATTGGCAGTCATACCGACATTCGCCAGCGCGGCGGCGGGAAGGATGAAGCGGCAAACATCCACGTATTTTGAGCGGATGCGGCGGTCCCAGGCTTCGTCCTTTTCGTTTTCGCGACGCGGGAAACGCTCAAAGATGAGAGTCTGCACGGGGGTCAATGAATCAGCATAGGTTTTGAAAAGGAGGCGGACGATGTCCACATAATCGTCATGCAAAGGGTGTCCGATCAGTTCGGGCGGCGTTATGAAGTCATCCTGTTCCCATCTTTGATAGCGCGTGGACTTTTCCGTATAAGAGGCGAGGCGGTTGCCCTCGATACTTTCGATGGCGATGCGCGAAACGTTCTCGAATGCGATGTGCAGAACAGCATGCTCCGCCACCGATGCATGACCATAACCGACCACCCACTTCTCATGGAACTTGGCGGATGACTCATCGCTTAACTCAGCAGCAATGTCGCGGAAGGATTCAGGCGAGCGCGATGTTTTTGCAAAGGCAACCGCAATGATCTCGGGGTTGAGCGCGCGCGGCGAGAGTAAATATATTTCACGTTCGGGCATGGGTTTCTCCTCAAAAAATTTCTGGCAGATTATACCCTTCACAGGCATGCATACACATGAAAAGGGCGGTCATACGACCGCCCGGAGGTGTGAGTTATATCATTTCGACCGTTGCCCGTATCTGTATCGTGATAACCACCGCGGCGATCAACGAGACAAGATACAACGCGCCGAAGATCGTATAGAGCAATGGCAATTCAGGCATAAAGAAAAATAATGCTGTAAACAAGACAAAGACACCGAACTGTGCATACGCCCAGGCACGAAGGGTGGATTGCTGTTGTTCGTCCGTGTTGTGTTGACGGGAGAGAGAATCATAGATGATAAAAAGCCAACCGAACATCAGGAACTCACCCGTATCCAGAATGATCTTCAACCAGGGGGGTACAGTGAACCATTCCCAGAAGTTCAACTCGCCCCCAAGTGGCCAGAACAACGGGACACCGTTGAACCAGAGCACCAGGTCGAGGAGCATGTGCATCAGGATGCCAGCGCCAAACCCAACACCGAAGTTCTTCCACGTTTCATTTTTAGTGAATACCGCAACCAGATAAAAAAGGGTCACTATCACAAGAAAGGTAAAGACACTATGCGTAAATGTGCGATGATACTGTTCAGGGTCGGGAAGTTTGGCAAGTGTGGCGTAAGCCACAACAAGGTTGTCGAGGTCGGGGAACATGTTGCCCAGCAGCACGCCGAGCAAAAGCCATTCCTTTTTTGGCATCCACTTGCGGGCGGCGATACCCGCCATTCCATGAAGTCCAGCCTGCGGCATGTCTATCTCCTTTGATTAATCTATATAACCCATTTCAAACAAAAAGGAACGGTCATCCCGTTCCCAAAATCTTCCGTGTCTTTTCCACATCACGCTTGATCTCAGTCACCAGTGCTTCCACGGAATCAAACTTCAATTCATCGCGCAGGCGGACAATGAATTCGAGCCGTATCATCTCTCCATAGATTTCGCGGTTAAAGTCGAGCAGGTATGCTTCCACGTTCAGTGTTTGTTTGTCAGGCGTGAAGGTCGGGTTCGTGCCAATGTTGATCGCAGCCATGTACTGTTCGTTGCCAAGATACGCCCAACACGCATAGATGCCGCCCGCTGGGATGACCTTTTCGGTCGCATAATCCAAATTGGCGGTCGGGAAACCGATGGTTTTGCCGCGCTGGTCACCATGCGAGACGAGTCCCTGCAAGGAATATGGATGTCCCAATAAGTGCTCTGCTTCTTCAACCTTGCCGACCGTCACCAATTTGCGGATCTCCGTGGACGAGATCACGCCGCTTTCGTCACCGAGGGCTGATACGGTTTCGACAGTGTATCCCAACTCCTTGCCGATCTCGGTCAGACGTGCCGCGGTGCCTTCGCGGTCCTTTCCCAGCGTGGAGTCATATCCCAGAATAAGATGGTCCAGCCCCAACTGAGTTTTGAGTCGTCTCATAAAATCCAGAGCAGTGACATTTGCGAGATCCCTGTCAAACGGGTGGGTGATAACCACATCCACACCGTGATCCCCAAGCAATTTGGCGCGCTCGCCTGGCAGGGTCAACAGTTTGATGTCGCCGCGCCCAAACACCTTAGCAGGATGCGGGTCGAAAGTTAGAACAATAGCAGGCGGCCCATTTGCATGAGCGCCTGCCACAAGTTTATGAATGATCTGCTGATGCCCGCGATGAACCCCGTCAAAGACTCCAACAGTCAACCACACGCCGGGCAGTGTAACTTCATCGAGAGAGCGATAATGCAACATTTGTCAAATTCGCTCTCAGCGGTTTGAGAGAAGCTGGAGCAGAGAATATAGGATTTGGATCAGTCGCTTGTGAAGAAGACCTTCTTGGGCTGCCAGGCGGGTTCGCCGTCTTCACCGATCAAGCACTCCATCAACGCGACCAGTTCGCCCTGCGTGCTGACGCCGCGCACGCGGTTCCCGATGGGGGTATCCGCTTCGGCTTTGACGCGGTGACCATGTCGTACGCCTTCCACATCATCGGGGCTGAGTTCGATGGCGGGCCAGTCGCCCAACGCTTCGGCGGCGGGGATCAGGTACTGATACCAATTGCCTGCGTGGAATGCCTCCTGCAATTTGCGCAAGGGGACTGCATCACGGAGTGAGAAGCGTCCGCTCTTGGTGCGGCGGAGACCAACCAGATACGCGCCACAACCCAATTTTTCACCCAGGTCATTCGCCAGCGAACGGACGTAGGTACCTGATGAACAATGCACATCGATCACAACTTCGGGCGGCGCCCATTCGAGCACTTCGAGATGGTGCACCGTGATCTTGCGTGGTTCCAGCTCGACCTCTTCGCCCTTGCGCGCCATTTCGTAGGCTTTACGTCCCTGCACTTTTACGGCGGAATACGGCGGCGGGGTCTGTTCGATCTCACCGACAAATGTCTTCAATACATCTTCGAATTGCTGTTCGGTCACGTTGATCGGCTGGTCATCCTGCGTGAATTTGCCGTCGGCATCGAAGGTATCGGTCTTGCCGCCCATGCGGATGATCGCCTGGTATCTTTTATCCGAAGCGGAAACATATTCGCTTAAACGTACGGCTGGTCCGACCAGAATGACCAGCACACCGGAGGCGCGCGGGTCAAGTGTGCCAGTATGCCCTGCACGGCGCAAATTGGTTCCGTTTCGGACTGCTTGTACAACGTCATGGGATGTCATTCCAACAGGTTTATCCACGACCAGCACCCCTGATATGGCATTCTTAACATCTTGACTGTTCATTCTTTCCTCCTTGGAGATTCATACCTAATTATGACACAAATGTCTGATTTTATGATTAAAGCCCGAGCATTTCACGAGTGGTCTTAAGTACCAATGGCTGAATTTCGTTCAACGCGCCTGGTATGTCTGCCCCAGCCGCCGCGGCATGACCTCCACCTTGAAAGTGTTTGGCAACCTGCGAAACGTCCACGCCTGGTTCCAGGGCGCGCCACGAGACCTTTACATGATTGTCGCTTTGTTGGACGAAAATCATACTTACTTTGTTCCCATCAATTGCGGAGAGCATGTTAATGAGGTCGGCATCATCGTTCCCGCCATAGCCCGTACGCTTGCGGTCTTCCAAAGTTAGGATAGTCCAAACAACACCGTCCCTGTGTTCCATACTGGAAAGCCCGGCGCCCCAATACTTTGCCGCCACAAACGATTTCTTTATGAGTGAACGCATGTACAGGTCTGGCATATCTGCACCGGTCTCCATCAAGTCCGCACATAACCGCAGGGCAGAAGGGTTTGTATTCGCTGTGCGAAACCCCAAAGTGTCTGTGATAATGCCTATTAAAAGAGCCTCTGCGATGGGCTTGGTTATCCTGAGTCCCCACTCCGGTAAATGGTTGGTGAGTATGGCGGCGGTTGCCACCTCATCTGCTTCGATCAGGTTGAGTTTCCCGAATCTTTCGTTGGTCTTATGGTGGTCAATATTAATATCCGGTGCCCCGAAATCTTCGAAGATCTTCCCCACTCGCCTAAAATCAGCGCAGTCCACAGTGATGAATGTATCGTGTTCTCCGTTCGGTTTTTTGACGATGAGATCGCTCCCCTCCAGATGCTTATAGGAGGCGGGCAGGCCGTCCACAAGAACCATCTGCACGGATTTACCCGCGTCCTTCAGCGACAGTCCCAAGCCTAGCAATGAACCAATCGCATCGCCGTCCGGACGGACATGCGATGCGATGATAATATTCTTCGCTTTTTTCAAACGATTTTTGATAGCCCCTGTTATTTCTTCTGTCATTCCTGTTTCATTCCTGTAAGAAAGATAACGAACTTTACTTCTTTTCACGCAATTCTGCAAGTTTCTTTTCGATGCGGTCGGCATTTTCGGGAGTCATGTCCCAGTGAAAGCGCAGGCGCGGAAAAGCGCGCAGTTCGACGCGTGAGGCGAGAGTCCGCCTGATGAAACCGGAAGCAGATTCGAGTCCCGCGAGAACATCTTTGGAGCGTGAGACCCCTTCGACGGCGGATACGTACACATCCGCATACGCCAGTTCCCTATCTATCTTTACGTCGGTCAGGTATATTAGTTTCAAGCGCGGATCATTGATCTCCCGGATCAGCATCTCCGAGAGTTCCTGACGGATGCGGTCTGCAATACGTTGGAGTCGAACACCGGATGGCATTTCTATTACCCTGTACTATTCCAATACATAACAGATCAACTGATCGCCGACCTGAATATCCTTGAAATTCTTGAAACCGACGCCGCACTCAAAGCCCTGACGGATTTCCCTTACATCATCTTTCTCATGCCGGAGCGAACCCATGTCACCTTCAAAGACGATGTCGGAATCGCGTAACAACCTGGCTTTGGCGTTGCGGCGCAGTTCGCCGTCTGTCACTTTACATCCCGCGACCTTGCCGAACTTGGAAGCGGTGAAGACAGCCAGCACTTGCGCACGCCCTATGATCTTCTCTTCGATGACCGGCTCGAGCATACCATTGAGCGCTTTCTCGATATCCTCGGTCATGCGATAGATGATCTCATAGAGACGAATATCCACGCCTTCCTTATCTGCGAGGCGCCGGGCGGAGACATCTGCCTGCACATTGAAACCGATCACGATGGCGTTGGAAGCAGATGCAAGCATGATGTCATTGTCGGAGATATTGCCGGTTTCGGTATACAGGATCCTGATGCCGATCTCGCCTTCCCCCAGTTTTTTCAACTCAGATACGATGGGATCGAGCGAACCCTGCACATCTGCCTTGACGATCAGGTTGAGTTCTTTTGTCTCGCCGGACTGGACATTCGCGAACAGGTCCTCAAGTGAGACCTTTTTCTTCACCTGTGCCTGTTCCTTTGCCGCGTCCACACGATCAGAAACGATCACGCGTGCCTCCTTGTCCGTTCCAACCACATGGAACAGGTCGCCAGCCGCGGGCACTTCGTTCAAACCCATCACGAGGACGGGCATGGAAGGACCAGCCTTTTTAATGGGTTTGCCCCTGTAATCGGACATGGCGCGCAGTTTGCCGTGGGCTGTCCCTGCCACAACAACATCGCTCGCGGAAAGCGTCCCATTTTGGACAAGAAGCGTGGCGATCACTCCCTTGGTTTTATCCAGTTCCGCTTCGATGACCGTACCGATCACCTTGCCGGACGGGTTCGCATTGATCTGTACATTATCTGCCACGAGCAACGCGCCTTCGAGCAGATCGTCAATACCCTGCTTCAATTTGGCAGAGACGGGGATGACCATGGTGTTGCCGCCCCAATCATCTGGCACCAGTTCCTGCTCGGCAAGTTGTTGTTTGACACGTTCGGGGTTTGAATTGGCTTTATCCACCTTGTTTAACGCGACGATGATCGGCACGCGCGCCGCTTTTGCATGGGCAATCGCCTCCTTCGTTTGAGGCATGACACCATCGTCTGCTGCTACGACCAGGATGACAATATCCGCGCCTTGCGCGCCGCGTGCGCGCATCTGCGTGAATGCGGCATGGCCGGGCGTATCCAGGAACGTAATGAGGCGTCCCTTCTTTTCGATCTGGTAGGCACCAATGTGTTGCGTGATCCCCCCAGCCTCCCCCGCGGCAACATCCGTCTGACGAATAGCGTCCAACAGACTGGTCTTGCCATGATCCACGTGACCCAATATGGTCACCACCGGCGGACGGGGTTTCAACATTGATGTATCCTCGCCTGCGATCATCTGACGCCAGAGAGGGATCTCACCCGTTTCGACAACCACATCCTCCACAACTTCCGGCACAGCCTCGTAACCGTATTCCCCCACCACAATCGCGGCAGTGTCAAAATCAACGGACTGGTTGATGGTTGCCATCACACCGTTCGACATCAATTTTTTGATCAGGTCAATGGGGCTTTTGCCGATCTTCTGTGCCAGGTCGCGTACAACGATACTGCCTGGCAATTCAATCTTATTTCCGTTACTACTCATGGGACCACCTCCACAATTAACATTCTCAAAGGTAACATAAACAGGCAGTCTCTGCCTGACTTCAAGGCGGGTCCCATGAACGATCAAACGGCTACATGGTTACCCGCCATCCCCCGCGGCCTCCGCCGCAGTCTGCGGCAGGGTACTCATAAATTCATCCAATTTTACGCGCTCATCCAAAGAGATGTCTGACTTCAAGGCATGGGCAAGCGTGCCTTTCAAACCTCGCTCCCAACATTCGCGTCGGTCGTGCAGGTAGGCTCCCCGCCCGGCAAGTTTACCGGTCGGATCAATCTGCACGCCCTCGGCTGTACGCACAATACGGATCATCGTCCGCTTGGGAAGGACCTCGCGACAGCCCACACACGTCCGCTGGGGCACATGCTTAACACGCTGGACAGGTTTCTTTTTAGACACCTTCAATCTCGGGCGAAATCTTACCAGTCTTCGCCAAAATCATTGTCACCGCGCTTATGCTTCTTGCGGCTGACTACTTCACCAAGTTCCTCATCATATACCAACTTGACGCTCTTCTTCTTGCCTTTCTTGCCCTTCTTCTTATCCTTCGAGTCTTCATCATCCACATCGGTGGTGGATTGGAAAATCTCAGGCTTCAAAGTGAAGAGTTCATCAAGAGAGACACCGTCCTTGTGACCTTCGTCCTCCGCTTCCTCTTCGACGTGTTTTCTCGCCTCTTTCTTAACCGGGACCTGTTTCTCCCCAACAGGCAATTCCCCAACCTCGGCAAGGGACGGATCAGGCTCAACGAGAACCACCTCGGCTTCAGGCTCAGCCTCAACCTCGGCAACAGCCTCAGGCGCAGGTTCAACCGTCGGCTCCTCGGGAGGCGCTTCAGTGAATACGAGCGCGGCAAGCGACTCTTCGATATTCTGTATGGCTTTCGGACCGATGCCGGACAATCCAAGTACACTGTTCGGGTCCAGTTTCATCTTCACCATCAAACTGCCGACCGTCTCGATGCCGGATTCCGTCAAAATGTTAAAGACATGTTCCCTGATACCTGCCTGATCGAGAGGCATATCGAACGCGGCGGCAGGGACACCCGCCTCCTCGGCTAGGGATATATCGCCCTCTGCTACACGAGCCGCTTCCGCCTTCATCTCGCTCGTGCGGCGTTCCACACGATCCATGAACTTGGCGATCATATCGTATTCTTCCGGTGTTACGGGGCGGTTCTCGGCTTTCTTGGCAAGAACCTCCTCGATGGCAGGGATTGATTCGACCGCGTTGGGCATCAACTCGGCAAGTTCAGGATCGTTCTGCAATTTTACGATGGTATCCGCCACCGCTTCCACAGTGGACTTGATATCGATACGCCAGCCGGTCAGTTTCGCGGCGAGACGCGCGTTCTGCCCATCGCGTCCGATCGCAAGACTCAACTGGTCCTCGCCTACAACAACAGTTGCTGTGCGGGCACCTCCCACCTCTGCAAGATACACACCGACAACACGCGCCGGGCTGATTGCTTTGGTAATATAAACCATGGGATCCGGATCCCATTGAATGATGTCAATTTTCTCGTCGTGCAATTCCTTTACGATGGCTTGAATGCGTACGCCTTTGATACCCACACACGCGCCGACCGGGTCAATGCCCGCCTGGGTTGCAGAGACCGCCACCTTGGCGCGCGCGCCGGGCTCACGTGAGATCGCCCGTATTTCGACCACACCATGATAGATTTCAGGGACTTCGTTCTCGAGCAATCGCCGAAGGAAATTGCGGTGCGCTCTCGAAAGAATGATCTGCGGACCGCGCGGTCCATCCTTCACTTCCAACACCACCGCACGGATGCGGTCATGCACCCGGTAACGTTCGCCGGGGATCCGCTGGTTGGCTGGCAGTGTACCTTCCGCCTTCATATCCAGCCCGATGGTTGATGTCTGCGCATTCGCCGCTTGCACAATACCGCTGACAATCTCACCCACCTGGCGTTCGAAATATTGCATTTGGTTTGAGCGCTCCGCTTCACGGATACGTTGCTGGATCACTTGGCGCGCGGTTTGCGCGGCGACACGACCGAAGTTCGGAGGCGTGGTTTCAACAATCACCATATCGCCAAGTTGTGCTTCAGGGTTGACCTTGCGCGCCTCTTCAAGCAGTACCTCTGTCTTCGGTTCCATGATGTCCTCGACCACTTCCTTTTCGGCAAACACCAACATTTTGCCTGTATCAGGATCGATCTTGGCTTCCACGTGCTGTGCCGCAGACGCGTTGACAGCCCGCCGATAGGCAGAAACCATCGCGGACTCGATTGCCCCAATGATCACTTCCTTGGAAAGTTGTTTATCTTCCAATACATCATTGAAAGCCAGTGAAAATTCGTTCTTAGCCATGCCGCTGCTCCATATACTCCTTGTTACAAGCAGAAAAGTGGGGTTCGCCCACTTCTCGGTGTGTTCGGTAATCGGTTCGACGTGCGCTTGTATTTTAGCACGGGGCAAAAAAAGATGCAAGATATAATAACATGCATGAATCAGCGAAACTTCGACAAAGCCGCCCTGCGCGGTGAGCCATCCTACGTCTGGCGGGACGGACAACAAAGACGTCTTGAGATGATTCTTGAAGCCGCGGGGGACCGCATCAAAGGGAAAATCCTGGAAAATGGATGCGGCGTGGGTATGTACGTCGAACACCTCTCCCCTTTTGGCGGAACCGTATTCGGATTGGAATACGACTTCGATCGTGCCGCCGAAGCACGAATCAATTCCCCTCATATTTTCAACGCGGCGGGAGAATCCATCCCGTTTCTTTCCGGGACATTTGACCTGATTCTCAGCCATGAAGTGATCGAACACGTACAGGATGACCGCTCCGCTATAAACGATATGATTCGCATCCTAAAGCCCGGCGGACGCGCCATCATCTTCTGCCCAAATCGCGGTTATCCGTTCGAGACGCACGGCATTTACAGAAACGGAAATTATTATTTTGGCAACAAGTTATTCGTGAACTACCTGCCGCGCATGTGGAGAAACAAACTCGCCCCCCATGTACGCGTATATTCCAAACGCGACCTCCAAATACTATTCGAAGGCTTGCCCGTCAAATTCATCGAGCGGACGATAATTTTCGGCGCGTACGATAACGTCATTGTCAAGTTTGGCGCGTTTGGAAAAATCCTGCGCAGTATTCTGCAGTTCCTGGAAAAGACACCTTTGAAAATACTTGGCTTGTCCCATTTTTGGGTTGTAGAAAAATCATAGAGGCTTGCAATGCTCGACACAAATCAATTCAACCGAATTACACTTGCCATGCCCATTTTGCGACGGGCTGAGGCTTCACTCATCAACGAACTAAAAAAGTACGCCCATTTTGCTAGAATCCCCGCGGGACATGATGTTTTCGTGGATGGCGACCGCGTGAATGGGATCGCACTGCTTCTTTCAGGTGTTGTGCGCGTGTACAAGATCGGCGAAACGGGACGCGAAATCACGCTCTATCGCTTTGGATTGGGTCAGAGCTGCATCCTGAGTGCAAACGCCATCTTGAGCGACAAATCCTTCCCTGCCATCGCCACCGTGGAAGAGGATGCCGAGGCGGTGATGATCCCTGCGGATGTGTTTCGCGAGTGGGTCAACAAGTATGAATTTTGGCGGGAGTTCGTATTCGACCTGTTATCCGAAAGGCTTTCCACGGTGATGACGGTTGTGGACGAGGTCGTTTTCAAACGCATGGATCGCAGAGTCGCTTCGTTGTTGTTGAACCAGGCTAAGGTCCAGAACCCGATGCGTGTCACTCATCAGGAAATCGCGGCAGAGTTGGGAAGTTCACGTGAAGTGATCAGCCGTATCCTGGAGGATTTCTCCAGAGAAGAGTTGATCAATTCCGGGCGGGGAACCATCGAAGTGCTGGATTTTGAAGGCGTGGAAGCCCGTTCTGTTATGTGACTTTGTCACAGACGGGGCGGGGGAAATCTCCTACAATGTGGGTATCAAACCAATACTCGAAGGAGATTTTTCAATGAAACGCAATTTGTCCAATACCGATCGTATCGTCCGTGTCATCATCGCCGCTTTGTTCGCCTATTTGTATTTTGGCGGTATCGTGACCGGCGCACTTGGTGTGGTGCTTGTGGTGCTCGGCGGAGTTTTCCTGCTCACATCCATTGTGGCGTTCTGCCCGCTCTATCTACCTTTCAAATTCAGCACATTCAAGAACTGATTCAAACATCACGAAAATGAAGCGGATGATCTCTCATCCGCTTCGCCTTCTTAACCACGAACCTATCTGAGTTTCAACATTTGATCACATCTACTGACAAACCCTTCTGGGTGGATTTTGGGCAGGTTGGGTGCATACCATGCCGAAGCACAAAACCCAACCTTGAAAAAATAGCAGAAGAATATAAAAACAAGGTGGAATTCCTTCCCATTGATGCAGACGTTTCCCAGGATATCCTCGAACACTTCAAAGTCATCAGCATCCCTATCGTGTTGACAGTTCGAGACGGAGAGATGACAGGACGCGTGACTGGCGCACAGAGCGAAGACAGTTATCGCGCCACGTTTGAAGCGTTGGCTGAGGTGCGAGAAGTAACGGTTCTCATGTCGCGGTTCGACCGCATGCTCCGGCTGAGTGTTGGCATGTTGCTGGCAATGGTTGGAATTTCCACCGGTAATTGGCTTGTACTCGGAATTGGCGGGCTCGTCTCGTTTTTTGGCATGTACGACCGCTGTCCGATCTGGAGGGCAGTTCCGAAGTTGATTTCATCCGGGATCATGCGCCATACATCTGAGAGGTGAATCTCTCCCCTCTTTCGAATGATTTTCTGGAAATAAGAAAACGGTGAATGGGAATGCCACTCGCCGTTTTTTATATACCTCGATTAGTAACCTGTTGAGGCGAACCAGGCTCCGCCCGGGCTGGTGACAAAAACGATGGGCGCAATGCAAGGTGAAGGCAAAGCAACTGTATCCTTGATATGTGCATTCCCTTCAACATCTGCCGGGAAGAGTCCGGTTGACACATTGGCCGTCGTTGGGATTCCGTTGGCATCCTTGCTCAAACAACTCACAATAACTCTGAAATTCGGAACGGTATTTGTACCGCCGATACCGCGGTCGATCACTGCCTGATCGTTCGGATCGAACACCAATCCCTTGACCAGCACATCCACATTCCCTTCGGGGCTGACCTTTCCTTTACCAAAAGCGATCACCCAGGGCAGGCCGCCGCCCGCCACGCCGCGGATCGCATTGGTCGCGCCGGTATACGGACGCGGCACGCCAATCATTGAGTTGAACTCAAGCAGTTTCGACTCGTCCGCACTTGCATTGGATGCCGGGCCGGAAAACAGGAACATGCTGAGAACCAATGCCATGGTCATGGCAACGAACACGAACTTTTTCATAGTACTCCTCCGTGAGTAAATTGGATTTGAGACCCATCGGTCTTCACCCCTTAATACGCCACAAGGTTGACTTTTGGATTTCCACAGGAAACGGAAAATCCAATAACTTCACCAATCCGTGACCAAACCAACGTATTTCGGTACAATGAGCTTGTGAATGGCGATGAAGAAAACAAACTGATCGGTCGGCTAAAAAAGGGAGATGAACGCGCTTTCCTGGCTTTATATGATCGTTACGCCAGCCGCGTGCATGGACTTACCCTGCGCATCCTGGGCGATCCCATGCTGGCGGAGGAAGCCACGCAGGACACCTTCTTAAAGCTTTGGAGCCGCTCCCGCGAATATCTTGCCGAACGCGGACCCTTCCTGCCCTGGCTCCTGACCATCGCCCGCCACGTCGCCATTGACCGCCTAAGGTTGGAAACCCGCCGCCCAACTTTATCCAACTCTATCGACCCCGATGAAACCTGGCAGAATCTCCCCGATCTCGACTCGGTCACTGACGAATCGCGCTGGCGCAGTTTGTATTTTGCTGTGCAGGAATTGCATCCCGACCAACGCGATGTAATCGAACTTGCCTATTATCAGGGAATGAGCCAAAGCGAAATTGCAGAAGTTCTTGGCTGGCCTCTCGGAACCGTCAAAACCCGCCTGCGGGCAGCCATGGAAAATCTGCGCGTCGTTTGGAACGAAAATTAATCCAAATATGCAACGAGTGACGTATTCCAATCTGGAGAAAAGCACTTGACTCACGACGAACATACTCCCCATCGCGGAAATATTCCTGCATACGCTATCGGAGCATTGGATGACAGGGATGTAGCTGCTCTTGAAACCCATTTACGATCATGCCTTTCCTGCCAGAACGAACTGGCTGAATACCGTGCAATGAGCGCTTCCCTGCTGATGGCAGTGCCGCCAAAACATCCTCCGGCAGCCCTCCGTACACGCCTGGCAGGCAAACTTCCCAGCGCGCGGAAAATAACCCGCCCGCGATTTACTTTTTCACTTAACCGCTTTGCATTGGGGTTGACTGTCATCGCCCTATTCGTTCTAAATCTCGTATCCTTGATGCAGCTGCGCCAGATTCAGAGTCAACAAGCCAGGCTATCGAGCCAGTTTGAGAACGCGCAAGCCGCCTTGGTAATGCTCTCTTCCCCTAATATCATCATGCTCCCTGTTCTTGGAGAGAACGTTTCAGGCACCCTCCTCCTGGACAGGGAACGCAACCAGGCGGTATTGGTTACGCAGAATCTTCCCCCTCTTTCTGAAAATCAGATCTACCAGATCTGGCTGGTCAAGCCTGATGGCGGACGGGACAGCGCTGGCTTGTTCAGCCCTGAAAGCGGGCAATCCTATACCACCCAAAATATTTCGACATCCCAACCCTTTTCCGACTATCTGGGTATTGGTGTGACCGTTGAGCCTGCCGGTGGAAGCGATGCTCCCACTGGTGAACGCGTTTTCAAAGTTGATTTTTAACGATCTACAGTATCAAACAGGAACAGATCTTCCGGTGATTGGTTCCCTGAAATCGTAAATCCCATCCTTGAATTCCCACTTCTTTTTACAACTTGCACATTCAAGATAAGCGTTCTTATCAATCATGGGAGACTGTCCACAATCCGGACATTTAAGGATTGAAGTCACGCTCACAGGAAATTCAACCGATCTCTGTTCCCCACTTTCAGGAATTGCCTTCACAAACACAGATGGGGTGTACTGCCACAATGCGCCCGTCCATTGGAAGATCGAATCGAAGAAGACAAGAACTCCTGTCGGAACGAACCGTTTCAAGAATCCAACGCGGAAATGGGAAAGGGTAAGCGTCCGCTCAATCGAAAAGCCAAGTTCCTCCAGCCAGGTACGGACGGCTTTTGGGTGAAAATCAAAATTGAGTTTTACAAACTCAACAGGCTCCAACGTGAACGGGCTCCAAGTTTGCCTGCCGAGCAGGTAACGAAAGATCGCCTTGAGATTCAATTTGTTGGCAAATTCAAGAATGAACGTGCCGTCCGAAGAAAGGACATTCCTCACCTGTCCCAATGCCTTCGGCGCGTCCGCCATGTGATGCAGAACGCGGATCATTGTCGCACCATCGAACAAACCATCCACGAATGGCAGGCGATACACATCCGCCGCGACGTAGATGTACCTGTCGGATTTTCCGAGTCGCTGTTGCGCCTGCTCCAGTTGGGTGCGTGAATAATCGAGCAGGACGATGCGGTCAAAGCCGAGGTAGCGGGGGGTATTTCGTCCAGCACCAGACCCGAGTTCCAGCATGAGGCGTCCATTTTTAGGCAGGAGTCGCTTAAGGGCAATGGCGTCTGTGCGGTCTTCGTAGGCACGGCCGCCTTTATCCCAAAAGGAGGTCTGGTAATCGGAGCCTTCGTAATTGCAAACGGGTGGAGAGTTTTGATTATTCATAAGAAAAGAGTCGGGCAATTGTACCCGACTCTTCCAATTCCAATTTTCACTCACCTTTTGGAGATTGCTTCACCCGATCGGGTTCGCAATGACATAATCACTTTCCGTTATATCCGCGCCCAATGGCACGATAGGTGAATCCAATCTCTCTCATGCGGGCGGGATCGTAAATATTGCGCCCGTCAAATACCACAGGGCTTTTGAGCAGATCCCTGACCTTTTCAAGATCGAGTTGCTTGAATTCATTCCATTCAGTGACAACGATCACCGCGTCGCTATCTTTTGCCACCTCATAAGGATCCTTGCAAAGTTCAACATCCGGCAGCATCGGGCGGGCAACTTCCATGGAAACAGGGTCGTAGCCGCGCACTTTCGCCCCCGCTTTGAGCAGGTCAGCGGAAATATCAATGGAGGGTGCATCACGCATGTCATCTGTGTTGGGTTTGAAAGCCAGTCCGAACAGACCAATGGTCTTGCCTTTCAAATCCCCGCCAAGCATGGATTCGACGTGCTTGATGACCTCCTTGCGCCGGTCATAGTTGACGTTCATTACTTCGTTAAGAATACGCGGCTCAAGCCCTTTTTCTTTTGCCATGAACGCCAGCGCCTGCACATCCTTCGGGAAGCACGAGCCGCCCCAGCCGAGGCCTGCATCCAAAAAGTGACGTCCGATGCGCGCATCATAACCCATGCCCGCCGCCACTTCCTTCACGTCTGCGCCAACGAGTTCGCACATATCGGCAAGCTCGTTGATGAACGAGATCTTCGCGGCAAGGAAGGCGTTGCTCGCATATTTGATCATTTCCGCCGTGCGCAGGTCTGTGATGACGATGGGAGCTCGGAGCGGCAAATGCAACTGGGCAACCTTGTTGGCGGCATCCTTATCCAGCGAACCGATCACGTTGCGATGAGGAGCCATGAAGTCTGTGATCGCCGAACCTTCGCGCAGGAACTCTGGGCACGAAACGACCGCAAAATCCATCGGCTTGGGCTGGGCAGATTTCACAATGTCCGCCACCCAGTCTCCCGTCCCGATCGGGACCGTGGATTTGTTGATGATGATGAG
>DATDAG010000078.1:0-13797 GCA_036525495.1 Anaerolineales bacterium | reverse complement strand
AGCTGAAAGCAGCCCAGGTGCTGGGCTGGGATGGAACCACCCATGCCTCCCCGGTCACCAGCGAAGCAACGGCAAGTATGAAAGCTCCGACCGTCATCGCAATTGCGTTGGTCATAATGGGGGGATTTGGAGGGAATCGCTTGATCACAACGCCGCTTTGAGCCACAAAGACCGTCCCAAGAACGATCGCCCCCATGTGGGGGAGGGATATATCAGTTGAGGCAGCGCCGCCAACGGTAATGGCAATTCCAGCAACGGCCAGGAGTGAGCCGAAGATCCCGCGCATGGATAGAGATTCCACGCCCTGAACTGCAGAGAGGAACAAGGTCATAAGCGGTACCAGCGCCATTAAGATCGCGGTCAGGCTGGCAGATGTCTTCACCAAGCCCCAGGCTATGAGCACAAATGATATCCCCACACCCAAAGCGCCATAAATAACTGCTCCTATCAGTGCGCGGCCCTTCGGAATCTTCAACCCTTTATAAAAAGCCAGCCCCCAGAATATAGCCGCTCCCAGACCAAATCGAGCCAATCCCATCCAAAACGGAGCCAGCTCGGAATAGATGATGCGCATGGCAACGGGTGCGCCACCCACTAAAATAATGAATGCGGCAAAGGGCATTAATACATCGCGCCCTGGAAGTGCTGATCCTTGTGAAGTTGCGGTTGTCATGATTTACCTTTCTACTACTAAATGGATAAATATGAGTGTACCCTATTCTATGAAAGTAAAATGTGTATTGGCTAATTGGATCAGAATCCGCCTCCAGCGGCGGTTGAGCAGGACGAACGTTCGTATCGAAGTCTAAGCCCGAAGCGGATTCACCTCCCAATGCTATAATCTCACCCCGATGAGAATCTTGTTAATTAATCAAGCATTTGTTTCTCCCGATGAGCCTGGGCATACACGTCATTTTGAGATGGCAAAATTCCTGCAATCACACGGACATGAACTTGTCATCGTCGCCAGTGACTTGAATTACCAGACAGGTCAGCGAACCGTGGCGCGGACGGGTGTGTTCGCCAAGCAAAATTTTGACGGTGTGCGCGTGCTTCGTTCATATATTTATCCCGCGCTGCATCAAAGTTACGTGTGGCGCATCATTTCATTTTTTAGTTTTATGTTCAGTTCGGTATGGACAGCAGTGCAAGTAAAAGATGTTGACCTAGTGATGGGCACGACGCCGCCGATCTTTCAGGCGGTTTCGGCGTGGTTCGTGGCGTGGATGCGGCGTAAACCGTTCCTGCTCGAAGTGCGTGACCTGTGGCCCGAGTTCGGCGTGAGCATGGGCGTGTTGAAGAACCCCGTAGTGATCGCGTTGGCGCGTTGGCTGGAGATGTTCCTGTATGCGCGTGCGACCCATATTCTGGTGAACTCGCCTGCGTACAAAGAGTATATGATCGGCAAAGGCGTGCCTGAAAACAAAGTGACCTACATCCCCTACGGCACAGACGTGGATATGTTCAACCCGAACGCGGACGGTTCGTCGATCCGTGCGGAGTTGGGCGTGGACGATAAATTCGTCGTGTTGTATGCAGGTGCGTTGGGACAGGCGAATGACATTGACACGATCCTGCGCGCGGCGGAACGATTGAAGAATGAAGAGAAGATTCGTTTTGTACTATTCGGTGACGGCAAAGAGCGGACTCGTCTTCAAGCCGAAGCAGAGCGGATGAAACTCTCGAATGTCATCTTCGCAGGTGTGCGCCCCAAAAGGGACATGCCGCAGGTAGTCGCCTCCGCAGACGTGTGCCTTGCCATCTTGCAGGATATTCCCATGTTCCGCACCACGTACCCGAACAAGGTCTTTGACTATATGGCGGCGGGACGTGCGACCGTCCTCGTCATTGACGGCATCACACGGGGGCTGATCGAGTCGTCGAACGGGGGAGTGTTCGTCCAGCCTGGTGACGATGCCATGCTGGCGGAAAAAGTTCTCGAACTCTCGAAAGACCCCAAACGCGTTAGGCAAATGGGGCACAACGCCCGTGAGTATTTGGTGAAGTACCTCGACCGCCGCGATAAGTTGAATGCTACGCTGGAGTTGCTGATGAAGGTGGCAGGAAAATAATGAATTTTGTGTTTACTCCGCTTTCGTTTGATGATGGGATAAGATTGGAATTGGACAGATGAAAAAAATAAATAACATTCAATCACTGCGAGGTTTTGCTGTTCTCTTTGTAGTGTTCTTCCATCTGTTTATTGTAGAAAACAAATACAGTGGCTTTGATACTCTGCTACCTGCCACTCTTCAGTTTGGTACATTCGGTGTGGATTTGTTCTTCGTGATCAGTGGGTTTGTCATGGTGACGGTAACGCGAGGGAAGTTTCAGAACATAAAACAATCTCTGCGGTTTCTATACCACAGGCTCACACGCATCTACCCCTTGTATTGGATCTATACTCTTATGGCGTTGGCAGTATTTCTGGTTCAGCCAGCCTGGGTCAATAGTTCGCAGGGAAACCAGATCAGCATCCTCGAATCCTTCCTCTTGTTGCCTTCAAACATCTTACCGTTGGTTCAGGTTGGGTGGACCCTCATTCATGAGGTGTATTTCTATCTTGTCTATTTTCTTGTCTTCCTCTTGATTCCTGAAAGTCTGTTGGTATATGCAATAGGAGGATGGGGACTGATAGTTGTCATGGCAAACATAGCCATCAAAGTTTGGAATCCGTACCTTAGCCTGATTTTCAGTCCGTTGACTATTGAGTTTTTAAGTGGGTGTCTCCTGGCGGTCGTGTACTACCGAAGGGAGGGAAGTAAATTTAATTTACTGACTCTAATCGGCGCGGCAGTTTTGATATTGATCTTGGCTTTAGTGGCATATGAATATTACCGAACCTCCACAGGGCAAGTTGCTCCACTTGACTGGTGGCGTGTGCTTTTGTATGGATTACCCGCCTGGATGATCACATATTGCCTGCTCTATGCCGAACGGACAGGGTTCATCTTCCATCCTTCTATTGCTCGAATTGGGGATGCCTCGTATTCAATTTACCTTTCTCATCTCTTCACTATTAATGTTGTTGGCAGGGTCTGGGCAATTTTTTCCGTTGATGGATGGTTTGATAATATATTTTTTGTTTTGATAACTTTTGCAGTTGTCTTGTTGGCTGGTTTTTTGAGCTATTCGATGGTGGAGAATAAGTTGCTCGGGTTAAGTCGCAAGCTTATTGATCTATAATTGAATATATGACCCCCATCCCCCTCTTCATCGCCCTCACCTTCATCTCCTACCTCGGCGTATGGATCATCCGCCGCTACGCCGAAAGGCGTCAACTGCTCGACCATCCCAACGAACGCAGTTCACACTCCATGCCCACGCCGCGCGGCGGAGGGCTAGCGATCGTATTGATCGTAACGGGAACAGGCTTGGCATACGTCAGAACCGAAGATTTCAGTCGCAACCTCGTTTTCATCGTCTGCGGACTCATCATCGCATTCCTCGGCTGGCGCGACGATACCCATTCGCTCTCGCCGCGCGTCCGTTTTGCGGTGCAGGGACTGATTGCCGCCGCGTCCATTTGGGGGCTGGGATATTTCAGTTCGGTCACCATCCCGTTGTTCGGGGTGTTGCAACTCGGCATGGTGGGCATCGTCATCACGTTCTTATGGATCATCGGACTCACGAACGCCTACAACTTCATGGACGGCATTGACGGCATGGCGGGCGGCGTGGCGTTGGCGGCTGGCGTCGGCTGGATGATGCTGACGTTGAACATCTCGTACCTGGCGGACTCGTTCGTGTTTTGGATCGCGCTCGCCATCGCCGCGAGCAGTGCGGGTTTTCTTGCGCACAACTGGCACCCCGCAAAAATTTTCATGGGCGATGTTGCCTCCACCTTCCTCGGTTACACGTTTGCGGTCATGCCATTGCTCGCCTCCGACAAGGAAGGCGACGCGCTCATGCTCGGCACGCTCCTCATGTGGACGATCATCATGGACGCGGGCGTTACGTTCATTCGCCGCGCCTTCAAGCGCGAAGACGTTTTTGCCGCGCATCGCACACACGTCTACCAACGGCTCGTCATTGGCGGGTACACCCATCAATCCATCAGCGGCATGTACATTGTCCTCACACTCGTCGCATTGCGCCTCGCCAGCGAATGGGGCAACGGCAACCAGATCGCCGCCTGGTTCATCCTTTTCGGGCTCCCGCTCACCTATTACATTTTACATCTCCACGCAAATACGTTAAATGAGAAGAAGTAATTGTTACCTTGTCATTTCGAGCGATAGCGACACTTGCACCGCACGCAAGTGCAGGTGGAAATCTTTGGATTTCTTCTTCGTGACATTCGTGCCCTTAGTGGATAGAATCTTCCTCCCAAAATGTTGACGAAACTCCTAGCATTCGCCTCCCTCTACCGAGAACTTGGTCCGCGTTGGATCATTTTTCGCCTCGCCTACGCCCTCCGCCTCCGCACAAGACTCATCCGCCTGCAATTCCCAATGGGTGAGTGGAAAGCGTATCAAAAGCACGTAGGGGCGACGTCCCGTCGCCCCGATTTACAAATACCCAAAGAATTACCTCCCGACATTCCATGGAATAAACATACCGCTATTGACGAAGCTAATAGGATATTGGGCGGTGAACTCAAATACTTCTCCCACCAATACATCCAAACAGGCTTCCCTCCCAATTGGCACACGGACTATTTCTCTGGCATCGAACTCGACGCATCTAAACACTGGTCACAAATCCCCGATGACCATGTCGTTGCGAGGAGGGCAAAGCTCAACGAAGCAATCTCCACCAATAACGAGGAGACTGCTTCGCCAAAAAAGAAGGGCGCCTCGCAACAACATTATGATATTAAGTATGTATGGGAACCCAACCGCTTCGCCTTTGTCTACACCCTTGTCCGCGCTTACGCCTACTCCCAGGACGAAAAATATCCCCAAGCCTTCTGGGCACTCATCGAACACTGGGCGCAACACAACCCTCCTAATACGGGTCCCAATTGGATGGACGGACAGGAGATCGCCCTCCGTCTCATGGCATGGACGTTCGGTTACTTCGCTTTTCTCGACTCTCCATCTTCCACACCTGAGCGAAAAGAACAATTCAAAATTTACATCGCCGCCCAGGCTGAACGCATCTACAAAAACACGTCCTTCGCCATCTTCACACATGGCAATCACTCCATCACCGAAGCCTTTGGCTTATGGATGACAGGTCTCCTCTTCCCCGAACTAAAGAACGCCGAAAACTACCTCTCCTTCGGGCGCATGTCCCTTGAGCGCGAAGCCCGCGAGCAAATTTTCCCCGATGGCACATACTCGATGTACTCGCTCAACTACCATCGTTTCATTCTGCACATCTACCTCTACGCAATCCGCCTCGGCGACATCAACCACTTTCCACTTTCCACTCAACTAAAAGACTCGGTCGCCAATTCTATAACCTACCTCTCCCAACTCATCGACCTCCAAACTGGAGAAATGCCTGTCTACGGCTCCAACGATGGTGCCCTCGTCCTGCCTCTCAATAACTGCGACTTCACCGATTACCGTCCGCTATTGCAATTAGGCTGGTATATCACCAAAGGCGAATTCCTCTTCGAACCTGGTCCATGGGATGAGGATGTGTTTTGGTTAATAGGAGAAATCGCTGGTCGAGTAGCCCGAAGCGATAGCGAAAGGCGTATCGAGACCACCAAGGTAAAAGGAACACTCGCCTTTCCCAATGGCGGCATCTACCTCCTCCGTTCCTTCAACTCCTACATCCTCATCCGCTGCACCGACTTCACCTCCCGTCCCTCCCACGCCGACCAACTCCACGTTGACTTGTGGATTCACGGTCACAACCTCGCCATCGACGCAGGCACTTACCTCTACAGCGGCGAACTTCCCTGGCGTAATGGATTGGCGCGCACCGCTGTGCATAATACTGTCACTGTGGATAATAAAGACCAAATGACCATGCTCAGCCGCTTCACATGGACGGATTGGTCAAAGGGCAAAGTGCTCAAACACGATGAAAATGTTTGGCAGGGGGAGCATGACGGATACAAACCTGTGTCCCACAAGCGAACGATCATGTCCCTTGAAGGGAATCGTTGGTTGGTGATCGATTATTTGACTGCCAACGTGTCGCATAATTACAAACTTCATTGGTTGCTCAATGATTTTCCCTTTGAACAAAAAGAGAATTCAATTTTATTATCTCTGGATGAAATGAAATATAAAATGCAAGTTGGGATGATGAAAGGCAACGGTAATTTCTCCATTGTCCGTGCGGATCCCGCCTCCACACGCGGATGGCGCTCACGCTATTATGGTCACAAAGAACCAGCCATTTCTGTCATACTCAAAGCGGATTCACCTCAAGTCACGTTTTGGAGTTTCTTTGGTTTAGAGAGCGACAGCATAAAGATGGAGGGTAATTATTTGATGGCGAACTCACAAAAGATCGATCTCACGTAATAAGTTGATAACGCCATAAGCATGACCCACACGCGTTGCAAAATACGACTAACCGCCATTCGCGCAGGTCCACCGATACTCTGGATTATCGCAGTCTTCGTATTGGGAATTTGATTCGCCGGACGGACGTATCATATGGATGACATCGAAAATTGTTGGGTAAGATAGCGCCGATACGCCCTGCATCAGCCACATAATTTCCCTATTCAAGCCTTTCGTCCCGATACATTTTACCGGGGTGATTTTGTTTTATCCAATGCTCCTCACGGGTATACTTGCGCTCATGTCATCACCTGCCCAGATTCTCAAAGAGACATTTGGCTACCACACCTTTCGCCCGCTTCAAAACGAAGTGATCGAGAACGTTTTGGCGCGCAAGGATACGCTCGCCGTCATGCCCACAGGTGGAGGCAAGTCATTGTGCTATCAAATCCCCTCGCTTCTCTTTGACGGATTGACCGTTGTCGTTTCGCCGCTCATTTCATTGATGAAAGACCAGGTGGAACAACTTCGCGCGTATGGCGTGCCATCATTGTTTCTCAACAGCACGCTCTCGCCACAGGAATATCAGGAGAACATGGAGTACGTCCGCAACAACGAAGTGAGACTGCTTTACGTTGCGCCTGAAACACTTCTCACACAGCGCATTCTCTCGCTTCTCGATTCGGTACAAGTGGAGTGTATTACCATTGATGAAGCACACTGCATCTCCGAGTGGGGACATGATTTCCGCCCTGAGTATCGTCAAATCGTGGAAGTGCGCAAGCGGTTCCCCAAGGCGGTATGCCTTGCGCTCACAGCCACCGCCACATCCCGTGTACGGCAGGATATTCGCACCACGCTCAAGTTCTCCACCACCAATGAGTTCATCGCCAGCTTCAACCGCGAGAATCTTTATATCGAAGTCGTTCGCAAGGGAGATGCGTATCAACAAACCATTGACATGCTCAGGCGCCACAAAGATCAATCGGGCATCATTTATTGCTTCTCACGCCGTCAGGTGGATGAGCTCTCCGCATACCTCAAGATGCGTGGCTATTCCGTCCGCCCGTATCATGCTGGACTCGAAGATGCGGAACGGAAAAAGAATCAAGATGCTTTCATCCGCGACGACGCGCAGATCATCGTTGCCACCATTGCGTTCGGCATGGGCATCAACAAACCCAACGTACGTTTCGTTATTCACTTTGACCTGCCCAAAAGCATCGAGAGTTATTACCAAGAGATCGGGCGCGCGGGACGCGACGGTCTGCCTGCACATTGCACGCTGCTTTATAGTTATTCGGATGTTGCCAAGATCAACTATTTCATCGACCAAAAGAATGGCAACGAGAAACGTGTCGCGATAGAACATCTCAACGCCATTGTGAGATATGCGGAAGACGAACGGACCTGCCGCCGCAAGCCGCTGCTCAACTACTTCGGCGAATCATACTCAGCCGATACCTGCTCCAACTGCGACAACTGTACCTCCGCCCCCACCCCTCTTACAGATATCACGATCTACGCCCAAAAGTTTCTCTCCTGTATCAAACGCGCCGATGAGAAATTCGGCGCGGGTCACATTGCGGATATTCTGCTCGGCTCGAGAAACGAAAAGGTCATGCGCTGGGAGCATGACAAACTGTCCACATATGGCATCGGCAAAGATTTGACCAAGAAACAATGGATGCACATCGCACGTCAACTGCTGAGCATGGGATACCTCAAGCAGGAAGGCGAGTATCACACGCTGAGCCTCACTGCCAGGGCTTTGGAGATGCTCAAGAAAAGAGAAACAGTGTTCGGCGTCTTGCAAGAAGCGGAGCGTGTCCGCACGAAAAGCAAGAAAGTGGAAATCAAATCTAACAACGCACTGTTTGCCATCCTGCGTCAAAAAAGAAAAGAGATGGCAGATGCAACAGAGGTTCCTCCATATGTGATCTTTTCAGATCGCACGTTGATCGAGATGGCGGCATATTATCCACAGTCGATGGAGAGTTTGTTGAGTATTGGTGGCGTGGGACAAGTGAAGTTGGAGAAATATGGCGATGCATTCTTGGATGTGATCAAAACATATTGTGATAATCATGGGTTGGCAGAGTCCCCCTCTCCCCGCGGGAGAGGAGTTAGGGGTGAGGGAGAAACCACTGAACTCCCCGCACGCACTCGCATCGTGGCAGAAGAGTTCAATAACGGCACAACCATACAAGAATTGATGGAAAGGCACGGCATCAAAGCAAGAACAATCCTTGACCATTTGAATAAATACGTGCTGGCAGGCAACGTACTACAAAATGGAGAAAGCTTACAGGCGTTCACATCCGCTACGACTGACCAACAGCAAGCCGCCTTCACAGCATTCGATGAACTCAGCCCGATGTACCTCAAACCCGTGTTCGATAAATTGAATGGCGCATTGAGTTATGATGAGTTGAAGACACTGAGGTTGTTGTATTTGATTACGCATCAGGATCACAAATGAAGACTGATTGGGATGTCATTGTTGTTGGCGGCGGACCCGCGGGGTTCTTCGCGGCGATCCGTTGTGCGGAGTTGAATCCGAAGCTGAATGTGTTGATCATCGAGAAGGCCAGCCAGACGCTTGGCAAGGTCATCATCTCTGGCGGCGGGCGCTGCAATGTGACGCATGCCTGCTTCGAGCCTGCACAACTCATCGCCTACTATCCACGCGGAGGTAGTGAACTGCGCGGAGCCTTTGGCCGCTTTCAGCCGCAGGATACCGTTCGATGGTTTGAGTCACGCGGGGTGAAATTGAAAACCGAAGCTGATAGGCGCATGTTCCCCGTGACAGATGATTCAAATACGATCGCGGAGAGTTTGCGCGAGTCCGCGCGGAAGGCTGGAGTGAAGGTTGAATTAAGGACGAGTCTGCTCAGGGTGGAAAAAATTTCGAGAGGCGGATTCAAATTGGAGTTAAGGAAAGATGCGAAATCTTTTCATCTCCAAACAAATAACCTTGTCATCGCAACAGGCAGTGACCGTAACACACTCAATTCTCTTAAGTTGCTCGGGCATACGATTGTTGAGCCTGTCCCTTCCTTGTTTACGTTCAATATCAAAGACAAACGAATTGACGGGCTGGCGGGCGTATCTGTAGAAAACGTGACGGTGAAGATGGATTCGATCACCCAGCGTGGGCCAATACTCATCACCCACTGGGGGCTGAGTGGACCTGCCGTGCTACGTCTCTCCGCATGGGGGGCACGTGAGTTATTCGAGAAGAATTATCGCGCACAATTGATCGTGAACTGGCTCGATGATTATTCGTTCGATAAGGCGCTGGATATTCTACAAAAGAATAAAGACTGGAAAGATAATGTTCGCAAAAAAGTTTTGACAGCCCCCGCGTTTTCGCAAATACCGATACGGCTGTGGAAGAAGTTGGTTCATTTTATTGGTGATAAAAATTGGGGCGATGTCTCAAAAGCGGAGTTGCGCAATCTGGCGCAGGATTTGATTGCAGGCGAATTTGAAATTCAAGGCAAGGGACAATTCAAGGAAGAATTCGTTACCTGCGGCGGTGTCAGTTTGAAGGAGGTGGATTTCAAAACGATGCAAAGCCGTCTAGTGGATGGTTTGTATTTTGCGGGTGAAGTGCTGGATATTGACGGTATCACGGGCGGGTTTAACTTTCAGTCGTCGTGGACAACAGGCTGGCTGGCAGGAAGTGCATTAAGCGAATAGTTTCTTCACACGGGGTTGGCTCAGGAAATCTTCCTTGAGATCGATTTTTGCAAGTCTTTCAGCGACAAATGAAACGATATCGCGCGCCTGCCTGCGATTCATGTCTGCTTCTGTTTGATTTCCCAGTTGGGAATGTATGTCTACTATTCTGGAAAGGGCACCCAAAAGATGGAACTTTAGATCAAGTTTTTCGGCGAGTGAACAGGCTTCCGTTAAAATTTGAAGCGCTTCATCCAAGCATCCCAATCCCATCAGGGCATCCGCTTTACGACATAAGATTTCGGGGTGGTAGATCCATGTCAGTTTTGATATTTCATCCAACAATTCATTACAGTGCAACAACGCATCTCGAAAATCATTTTTAGCAAGCTCCAATTCGATATAAGCCAGATTGATGATCGCCAGATACCGTGAACGGATGACCGCCATGATCGGGTTCAATTGTTCAGAAGCGACGATCTTCTCCGCAGCATCCACGTTACCCGCCATCACGTTCAGGCGAATCAGGTTTGCCAGAGCGGGAGATTTCCAATCGGGCATTTTTTCGAGTGTATTTTTAAGAGCCTGCTCAGCCATTTGAATACTTTGATTGATATCCCCGTACATCCCATGAATCCATGCAAGTTCAATGGGAATGAGGACGATGCTTGCAAGCAGGCCTCCCTTTTCAGCCTCATCGATCGCATCTTTTAATGAGTTCATTGCCAAATCTGGAATGCCGCGATCAATATAAATATATAAAGGCACAATACGGCTATATGACTTACCCCAATAATTAACGGTTTTGTTACTAATCTCCCATGCTTGATTGGCCAGAGACAGGCCTTTGTCGAAATTGCCAGCAAAATAATTGGCCATGGCAGAGGCACCAAGATTATCCGCCAACATGACCTGGTTATCAGTCTTTGTCCAAATTTCGTTTGCTTCGTTGAAAACATCAAAAGATCTCTCATAAGCACCAATTCCCTGATAAACCCGCCCAGCATCGTTCAATGTGAACGCCAATAAATCAAGGTCTCCTGCCTGCCTCGCCAGGTCAATCGTTGGTTCACAATACTCAAGGGCATCTGAAAGGCGGTTCGCGAACAGGTAGTTCAGCATCAGGTTCCAGCGTAATTTTGCACGGGTAGGGATATCGTCCAATTCGTCGGCAAGGTCAACGGCCTGCTTGAGAATCTTTTCGCCCAACTCCGCGTTATGGATCGGTGTCAGAGTGGAGTAGATCGTAGCGAGCGCCATCAAGGATTTCAATTCCATGGAGCGATCTCCGCGTTCGATGGAATTGGATTGCATATCCTTGTATGTTTCCAGAGCACGTTCAAATTGACCCGAAAGCTCATAGACCTGCCCCAATTGAATGTAAATGGATGCAAGACTCTCGTTCGCAACGCGAATGCGCTTGGCAACTTCCAAGCCGCGGCGAAAATGGACGATGGCTTCCGCATTGGCATACAGTCGCGCGGATTTTTCGCCAGCGATCAGATCATATTTCAGCGAGCGTTCATCACCCGCGCTGTAAAAGTGATATGCCAGCAGCGGCGCGAACTCTTCGATACGGCCTGCATACAGTTCTTCCATTGTTTCGCCGATCTGACGATGAAGTTCCGTGCGCTTCTTTATAAGAATGGATTCGTATGCGGCTTCCTGAATCAGCACGTGACGGAACGCATACTCCTCACGCATGACCTCGATGAGACTTGCTTCTGTCAGATATTGGATGTGAAGATTCAATCCACCGTTCAAGCCTGTCAGCCGTTTGAGAACACGCAAATCAAACAGACGCCCAATCACTGCTGCATCCTGTAAAACACTTTTGGATGCATCGGGCAGGCGGTCAATACGGGCGCTGAGTACGCCGCGCAGTGTGTTGGGCAGAGAGATTTTTGCTTCATCGCCCACTGCCTTCCATTGATCATTCTCCCGAACGATTTGCCTGGTCTCGATCAGTGAGCGTATGACCTCCTCAACAAAAAACGGGTTGCCTTCCCCTTTGCTAATGATCAGATCCCGAATGGCTTTGGGCAACTCATTTGCTTTCAGCAGGTTATTCAACAAAGTTTCTGTTTGCTCTGCCTGCAAGGGTGCAAGGTCAACCGAGTAATAACCGCTTCCCAATGTATCGCCCATTTTTTTAAGCAAGTACCAACTGGCGGCGGTCTTATCAGGGCGCGACAAACAAATGAACAGGATGGGTTGTTCGGCTGTCAGGTCTGCAACGTTGAGCAGCAGATCCAAGGAGGCTTCATCAGACCAATGCAGATCGTCAAACACAACCACAAGCGGATTGGCAAGCGCGAGCCCATTGATGAATCCGCGCACGGCATCATTCATTTTTTGTTTGAGTGCATCGCCTTGAAATTCCGCCACAACTTTGGCGTTCTCTTCGCTTTCAACGGCGAGTATCGCCTCTAGGAACGGAACATCGTCTGGTGTCATGCGACCAAGCTTTTCACGCACATCCGCGGGCGTATCTTCTTCATTGGCACCCACAGCCTGACGGATGATCTGCCGCCACGGCTGGTAACTGACCGAACTCGTGTAGGATAACGAGTCGCCACGCAGCCATGTAAAACTGGAATCGGATTTTCTCAATGCAGAGATCAAAGTCGACTTGCCAAGCCCCGCCTCCCCCACTACGGCAACAACTGAACCTATCCCTTTTGCCAGATCCTTCAACTGATCTTTGAGCAATGCCATTTGTGCATCGCGCCCAACCAATGGAGAGGTCAATCCATCAAGTCCGCGTAACTGCCCAGGCGTGGACTTGACTCCCAGCACGCGATAGGTCTGTATCGGCGCAGACTTCCCCTTGACCTCCACGCCGCCCAACGATTCGACATTGAAAAAGGGCGCGACAAGCTTATACGTCTCATCCGAGATTTGGATCGTGCCGACCTGCGCGGTCTGCTCCATGCGGGCGGCGAGATTGATCGCATCACCGATGGCGGTGTATTCCATGCGCAGGTCCGAGCCGATCTCGCCGACAACGACCAGGCCAGTATTAATTCCCACACGCAGACCAAATTCAAGTCCATGTTTGATGCGGATCTCATCCACGTAGGGTTTTATGCCCTCTTGAATGTCCAATCCTGCCAGTACTGCGCGCTGCGGGTCGTCCTCATGGGTGATCGGCGCGCCGAAGAACGCAAGGATGGCGTCGCCCATCAGTCGCGGCACAAAGCCTTCATATTTATAGATCGGGCGGATCATGTACTCGAAAATGCCGTTCATGATATCCGTCCAGACCTCGGGATCCACTTTTTCGGCGGCGGCGGTCGAGCCTTTCACATCGCAGAATAACATGGTGATGACGCGCCGTTCGCCCACCATCGCATCATGTGAACGCGCGGCTTCGAGTTTTGCAACAAGTTCAATTGGAGGATAGCGATCGAGGTTGAATTGCGATTTCTCCCCCTTGTTTTCAACAACTAAACGAACCCCACAATTCATGCAAAATCTTGCTTGCTCAGGATTTGCCGTTTGGCAATTTGGACAATTCATAATTCCTGGACTTTGCCCATTTTTAGAAGGGATGGGTGGCATGAGCCACTTATGGTAGTGTAGAGTTTGACGAAACTCCATACCAAAGAGGAAGTCATGCCAAGCCCATCACCAGAGATTATACAACTACTATGCGTGTTTTCCGTTGCTTTCACAGCGCCAACGTTTGCAAAGGTGC
>DATDAG010000077.1:0-7669 GCA_036525495.1 Anaerolineales bacterium | reverse complement strand
CTGAAGGCTGAGTTTGCCCAATCGTACATTGCCCAGCCGAAGATCTCTTTTTTGTCATTGATTACTGCTTGCGGTGTTGCCATTCTGTCCTCCGGGAAAGGTTTTGATGATTCTAACAGTCAAAACCCTAATTGTCGCTATTTGTTGCGGAAATGGGGGAATGTGATAGAATCTTTGTGTGCAAGGCATTAGGGAAAGAAGTGAAATTCAAAGCAAAAATCCCTTGCGTATATCAAATCCTTCATATATAATCATAGTTTGCTATCCCGCCGTTAAAGCGGGATGTCTTCGTGTGTTTACTGCATCCAGCACGACCGCCCAAACTTGAATTGCATCTGTTACCTGGCAAGAACAAAGTTTGGTGGTGGGAGAAGGTAATTCGTAACGGCGCACATACCCAAGGTCAGGAGTGAACCGAATGTCTTCTACTTTGCCGAAAAAGAGTTATGCGCGTATCCCGGTCAATATCAATCTTCCCAATCTGATCGAAGTCCAGCTGGATTCTTTCGAGCGCCTCAAACGAGAAGGGCTTGGCGACCTGTTCCATGAAGTGTCGCCCATCGAATCCTATAACAAGGGGATGAAGTTGTATTTCCCCAGCCGCGGACCTGAGTCGAAGCAGTGGGGATTGAAGTATTGGTTTGGCGATCCCAAGCACACCATAGAAGAGTGTGTGGAACGTGATCTAACTTTTTCAAGCCCGCTGTATGTTTCTGTCTTACTGGCTGGGCCCGATGTTCCCGAACCGATCAAGCAGGATATTTTCCTGGGCGATTTTCCCGAGATGACCGACAAGGGTACCTTCATTATTAATGGAACGGAACGTGTTGTCGTCTCGCAGTTGATCCGCTCACCTGGAGTTTACTTCGAAGCCCCCACGGATCGCGCGACGGGACGCCTGCTCGCCATGTCCAAACTGATCCCCGACCGCGGCGCGTGGATGGAATTCGAGACCCGCAAATCAGATTATATTATTTTGAAATTCAACCGCAAGCGAACTGTGCCGATCACAGTCTTTTTGCGCGCGTTAGCCGCGGTGGATGATGGCACAAAAGATCCGATTCTCAAGACTGGTTCGGACGAAGAGCTTTTAACGTTGTTCAAGGATGTGGATAACAATCCTGAGCGTTTGTTCATTGCATCCACATTTAAGCAGGAACCTGAATGGGAACTCACTGGCGGTCAGACCATTGCCGAAGCTGCGTTGATCGAGTTCTTCAAGAAAATGCGCCCTGGTGATCCAGCTACGATTGAGAATGCGAAGCAGTTCCTCGAGGAGCAGTTGTTCGATCAGCGCCATTACGATCTTGAGCGCGTAGGCCGCTATAAGCTCAACCAGAAACTCGACCTGAACATTCCCATCCCTCATCGAACTGTATCCAAGAGCGACGTGGTGCGGCTCATCCGCCGAATGATCCAGATCAATAACGGCATCGAGAAGCCGGATGATATTGACCACCTGGGCAATCGCCGCGTCAAGACGGTGGGTGAGTTGATCCAGAACAAATTGCGGATCGGCCTTCGGCGTATGGAACGCGTCATTAAAGAGCGCATGTCCATTCGCGACCAGGAGCAGTTGTCGCCTGTCACATTGGTCAACATCCGCCCTGTGGTGGCGGCATTACGCGAGTTCTTCGGGTCATCCCAACTATCACAGTTTATGGATCAAACGAATCCATTGGCTGAGTTGCGTCATAAACGCACACTTTCAGCGCTTGGCCCGGGTGGCCTGCGACGTGAACGCGCTGGCTTCGATGTGCGCGATGTCCATCACTCGCACTACGGACGTATTTGTCCGATTGAGACTCCCGAAGGCCCGAACATCGGTTTGATCGGTCGTTTGGCGTCATTTGCACGTGTAAATGAATACGGTTTCATCGAAACGCCTTATCGAAAAGTATTCAGGAAGATGGATGCGGAGGACGAACGTCTTGAAGGACGCACGCTCCATGAGAATGTGGTTGATCCGAAATCCAATGATGTTTTGTACAAATCTGGTGAGAAGATCGACTCCAAGGCGGCAAAGAGGATAGCCAAGCTTGGCGCTCCTGTTGCCATCAAGCCTTATGTTTCCGATCAGTTCGATTACCTGTCAGCGGACGCCGAAGATAAATATGTCATCGCGCAGGCAAATGCTCCATTGACCGAGGATAAGGAGTATGTGCGCGAACGCGTGTCCTCCCGGTATCACTCGAGCTTTATTTTCTCCACGCCGGATGCTGTTGATTATATGGACGTTGCACCGCACCAGGTTGTGGGTATCAGTGCGGCATTGATCCCATTCCTGGAACATGACGATGCCAACCGAGCATTGATGGGATCGAACATGATGGCGCAGGCTGTCCCCCTTGTCCGCCCTGAAATCCCGCTGGTATCCACAGGCATGGAATACCATGCCGCGCTGGATTCCGGTCAGGTGGTGGTGGCAGAAATAAATGGTGAAGTCATTTCTGTGACCGGCAACTCGATCACTGTCAAGGAGCGAGGCGGGGTTCGTACATATCCTTTGCGCAAGTACCAACGCTCCAACCAGAGCACTTGTATTGACCAGCGCCCTGCGGTGGTCAAGGGACAGGTTATCAAGAAAGGCGACATCATCGCCGACTCTTCCTCCACAGATAACGGTCAATTGGCGCTTGGGCAGAACGTTGTCGTTGCGTTCGTTTCATGGGAAGGCGGCAACTTTGAAGACGCCATTTTGATCTCTGAACGGCTGGTGCAGGAGGATCGTTTTACTTCCGTCCACATTGAGAAGTATGAGGTGGAAGCCCGTGATACAAAATTGGGACCTGAGGAAATCACACGCGATATCCCGAACGTTGGTGATGATGCGATCAAAGACCTGGACGAGAACGGGATCATCCGTATTGGGGCTGAGGTTGGTCCGAACGATATTTTGGTTGGAAAGATCACGCCCAAAGGCGAGAAGGAATTGACTCCGGAAGAACGCCTGTTGCGCGCTATCTTTGGCGAGAAATCCCGCGATGTGAAGGATACGTCCCTGCGTATGCCTCATGGCGAGCGCGGCAAGGTTGTGGACGTCAAGGTGTTCACGCGTGAAGAAAATTCAGATCTCTCCGCAGGTGTAGATATGATGGTGCGTGTCTCAGTAGCCCAGCGCCGCAAGTTGACAGCTGGCGACAAGATGGCTGGGCGCCATGGTAACAAAGGTGTTGTGTCAAAGGTTGTTCCTGTAGAAGATATGCCTTTTCTTGAAGATGGCACTCCTGTGGATATCATCCTGAACCCTCTCGGCGTTCCAGGTCGTATGAATATCGGTCAGGTATTGGAAGTCCACTTGGGTTGGGCGGCGAAACGACTTGGTTATCGCGCCGTCACCCCGGTCTTTGATGGCGCATCAGAATATGAGATCGAGGCAGAACTTGCACGCGCCTGGATTGTTGACCAGGCTTGGCGCGAGACCGCAGCAACTGCGTGGGAATGGATCAAGGAGCAGGAATATGACCCCGAATCCATTCAGGATGATGACGAAGTCCGTAGCTTGTATCTTGCAGAATGGCTGGGTGAGCGCGAATATGATCCATACGATCTGAAGGATGGAGATTACGCTCGTATGTCTACAGCCGCCGAGTGGTTGCGTGATCGCGGTCATGATCCTGAAACGGTTTTCTATCCCGAAAACATAAACCCGCGCGAGCGCGAGGAGTATAACAAGGCGGCGATCACTGCTTGCCTCCGTTTATGGATTGAAAATGAAGGACATGGTAGCCGTATCGCGGAAGCTCGTCTGATGGAGGTCGCCCAAGAGGCTATGCATGCAAGCAGCCATCCCATACCAACTCTGGGCAAACAAATTCTGCGAGATGGTAAAACAGGTATTCCTTACGATCAGCCGGTTACGGTTGGCGTAATGACTGTACTCAAGTTGCACCATCTTGTTGAAGACAAGGTGCATGCTCGTTCCACCGGTCCATATAGCTTGGTAACCCAGCAACCGTTGGGTGGTAAAGCCCAGTTTGGTGGACAACGTTTTGGTGAAATGGAAGTTTGGGCTCTTGAAGCGTATGGCGCCGCTTACACATTGCAGGAAATGCTGACCGTCAAGTCAGATGATGTACAGGGTCGCGTCAATACTTATGAAGCCATCGTTAAGGGCGAACCAATTGAGGAACCAAGCATCCCGGCATCATTCCGTGTGTTGGTCAAGGAATTGCAGTCACTAGGACTGGCTGTTGAAGCGGTGAATGATAATGGTGATGTTATAAGATTTGGCAAGGATGAGGAAAAACAACATCCTCCGCGGATGGATACAGGCCTGCTGGGCATCGGAGAGAAGTTTATACGCAAGCGGTAATCTTGACGCTTGCAGGGCAGCGTGATAAAATCACCGTCCGTTGCCAATAGAACAAGCGGCTATATCCCCCGCTAAAAAGCATGGCGTTACAAGTGAGGCCATCAGTACGTTTATGGATGGCCTCATTTCTTGCGAATAC
Organism: Anaerolineales bacterium; assembly: GCA_036525495.1. GTDB lineage: Bacteria > Chloroflexota > Anaerolineae > Anaerolineales > Villigracilaceae > Defluviilinea. Next base: position 3,215 of record DATDAG010000077.1, on the reverse strand, counting down.
ACATTAAATATCTGTGAGATAGGAAATCGGAGGCGAAGTGCCGACAATCAATCAAATGGTCCGCAAGGGCCGCAAGAATAAAAAGGTCAAAAGCAAGGCTCCTGCGTTGCAATATACGCTGAATTCATTTAAGCAGCGCCGAGTGCGCCAGGCAAAAGGCGCGCCACAAAAGCGCGGGGTATGCACAATTGTACGCACTATGACTCCCAAGAAGCCAAATTCAGCTTTACGGAAGATTGCTCGTGTACGTTTGACCAATGGTATAGAAGTGACAGCATATATTCCGGGTGAAGGTCATCAGTTGCAGGAGCACTCTGTGGTCCTTGTGCGCGGTGGACGTGTGAAAGACCTTCCCGGTGTCCGCTATCACATCGTGCGCGGGTCGCTTGATACTACCGGTGTGGCAAATCGTAAGCAGGGCCGCTCCAAGTATGGCGCGAAGCGCCCAAAGTAATTTGATGGAGAAATTATAGAATGCGCAGAGCAAAACCCGAAAAACGGGAAATACTTCCCGATGTCCGTTATAACAACGTCAACCTCCAAACATTGATGCAACATGTCCTGAAGCAGGGAAAAAGAAGCCTTGCTGCCAGCCTTGTCTATGAGGCTTTGGATCTGGTCAATGAACGAACTGGAAAGAGCGCGATCGAAGTATTCGATGTGGCTCTTAAGAACGTTTCTCCTGCAATGGAAGTCCGCCCCCGTCGTGTGGGTGGCGCGACCTACCAGGTGCCAATGGAAGTGTCGGCGGAACGCCGCCTTACTTTGGCGATTCGTTGGTTATTGTCCGCGACACGCGAACGAGCCGGAAAATCCTTTCCGGATAAGCTAGCATCCGAGTTGATTGATGCGTCCAATGAAACAGGCGCCGCGATCCGCAAGCGTGATGAGACCCATAAAATGGCTGAAGCCAACCGCGCTTTCTCGCATTATCGAGTTTAGAGTTACCTTTAAGTCAGGATCCCCTCAAGAATGGCACGCGAACATCCGTTTGAGAAATATCGAAATTTTGGCATCATAGCCCACATTGACGCCGGTAAAACAACGACTACCGAGCGTATTATGTTCTATACCGGCAAAACGCATCGGATTGGTTCGGTTGACGACGGTACAACTGTCACTGATTGGATGGTGCAGGAACGTGAACGCGGCATCACCATTGTATCTGCCGCCGTTTCAGCAGAGTGGAAAGGCCATCAGGTCAATATCATTGACACGCCGGGTCACATAGATTTCACTGCCGAGGTACAGCGCTCGCTTCGCGTACTCGATGGCGGTGTTGTTGTCTTTGATGCAGTCCAGGGTGTCGAACCTCAATCGGAGACTGTCTGGCGTCAGGCGGATCGTTATGGAGTCCCCCGGATCTGTTTTGTGAATAAAATGGATCGTGTCGGCGCTTCCTATGAACGGACAATTGCCACGATCATCGACAGGCTTGGTGCCAACCCGATACCCATGCAGGTGCCCCTTGGTTTTGAGGCGACCTTCAAAGGTGTCATAGATCTCCTTTCCATGCAGGCATGGGTTTGGGAGGATGACTTGGGTAAAGAGCCTATAGCCGTAGAAATTCCGTCTGATTTGAAACAACAGGCTGAAGAAGCCCGTGCAAAAATGGTAGAAAAGATCGCTGAGCTCGACGATGATCTGACTATGAAATTTTTGGAAGTTCAAGAAATCAGCGTTGATGAGTTGAAAGCTGCCCTTCGGAAAGGTGTTATTGCTAACAAAGCCACTCCGGTTTTCTGTGGCTCATCCCTGAAAAACAAAGGTGTTCAAATTTTATTGGATGCGGTAATAGACTACCTGCCTTCGCCGGCAGATATTCCGTCAATTAAGGCGTCCGAACCTGGCAATCCAGAAAATGAATTTGAACTTCCCACGCAAGATGATGCTCCCTTGAGCGCCCTTGTTTTTAAGATCGTGACTGATCCTTATGTTGGTCGTTTGGCATACATTCGAGTTTATTCCGGCGTTTTGAGCCAGGGACAATCTGTTCAAAACAGTACAAAGGGCAGGAAAGAACGTATAGGGCGTTTGATCCGTATGCATGCAGATCGCCGTGAAGATATCACTGAGATTCGCGCCGGTGATATTGGCGCGGTGCTTGGCTTCAAGGAAAGTTTTACCGGGGATACTCTGTGCGATAGCAAATCGCTTGTTCTCGAAAGTATTTCCTTCCCCGAACCTGTGATTTCCATTGCGATCGAGCCAAAGAGTACGAGCGATCAGGAAAAGATGGGGGAGGCTCTCCGTAAACTTGCAGAGGAAGACCCGACTTTCCGTGTCCGTTCTGATGAAAATACCGGTCAGACGATTATCGCCGGAATGGGCGAGCTTCACCTCGACATTATTGTGGATCGTCTTTTGCGTGAGTTCAAAGTGCAGGCAAATGTTGGCGCTCCGCGTGTGTCCTACCGCGAATCTATCACTAAGCCGGTAAAGGAAGTAAATTATAAGTATGCGAAGCAATCCGGCGGCAAGGGACAATATGGCCATGTAGTGTTCTCGCTTGAACCAGGGGAACGGGGCAGCGGGATTATTTTTGAGAATAAGATAGTGGGTGGCTCGATACCGAAAGAGTATATTCCCGCCATCGAAAAAGGCTTTAAAGAAGCCTGTGAAAATGGCGTTCTGGCTGGATACCCGGTTGTGGATTTGAAGATCATTCTTTTTGACGGTTCGTACCATGAAGTTGATTCCAGCGAAATGGCATTCAAACTTGCGGCATCCATCGGTTTCAAGGAAGGGGTTCATAAGGGGAACGCAATTTTGCTCGAGCCCATGATGAAAGTAGAAGTTGTTGTCCCCGAAGAATATCTTGGGGATGTTATGGGACAAGTCAACAGTCGCCGCGGTTTAATTCAAGGCATGGATGTCCGCCCTGGTAATGCGCAGGCGATCCGCGCCATGGTTCCCCTAGGTGAAATGTTTGGGTACGCAACCCAGCTTCGTTCTGCTACACAGGGACGCGGTGTCTTTAGCATGGAATTTGACCATTATGCGCCTGTTTCGCAGGCAGTTGCACAGGAAATACTGAAATAATAATTTCTTTTGGATAAATAAGGAGATCATCAATGGCGAAGGAAAAATTTGACAGGAGCAAGCCGCACTTGAACGTGGGGACGATGGGGCACATCGACCACGGGAAGACGACACTGACGGCCGCGATCACGAAGGTGGCTGGATTTTCCGGGCAGGCAGAATTCAAAGCCTAC
>DATDAG010000076.1:0-4919 GCA_036525495.1 Anaerolineales bacterium | reverse complement strand
GACCCGTATGTTCATCGAATATCGCGACACATGCTTCCGCAAGTTTGATGGAATCATGACGCCAGGGATACCTTTCATCTGCGAGATCGGCGCAACGCACGCGCGCATCCGAAAGGGTCTTCTCATCCGCACGCACCCATCGGGAATCGTCCGGCAATTGACCTTCCTGGTTGTCGTTGCATAAAACGATATCGAACAGACGATCCCCCACATGTTCTTCCAAAGCCCGCACATGGTCGTAACAGGAATACAGGTCGGTCTCCCCTTTTTGTGTGGCAATATTGCTCACATACACCTTGACCGCGCGGCTGGCCTGGATCGCGCCAAGCAGGTCTTGCACCAGGAGATTTGGCAAAAGACTGGTGTATAGACTCCCCGGCCCCACTACGATCATATCCGCGTTCAGGATGGCTTTGATAACGGGCGGATAGGCTGGCGCGTCGTTCGGCTCCAGCCAGATGCGCTGAACTCTGCCCGCCATTTTGGGGATGCGACTCTCCCCCTGCACCCGGACCTGATTCAGCGAATGAGGCAGTTGCATATCTGCGACCAGTTTCACATTATGCAACGTGGATGGGAGTACGCGTCCGCTTACAGATAACACCTTGCCCGATTCAGCGATTGCGCCTTCGAAACTCCCGGTGATCTCAGCCAGTGCAGTAATGAACAGATTCCCGAACGAGTGACCGTCCAGGTTCCCAGCGCCGCTGAAACGATATTGAAAAAGTTGAGTAAGCATCCGCTCATCACTGGATAACGCTGCGAGACAATTACGGATATCACCCGGCGGCAGGATGCCGTAACTTTCGCGCAAACGCCCCGAAGACCCACCATCGTCTGCCACAGTGACGACCGCTGTCAGGTTGCGGGTATAGGCTTTCAGTCCGCGCAGAAGCGTGGCGAGACCGTGCCCGCCGCCAATCGTCACAATTCGTGGTCCACGTTGACGGCCGCGATAATTGGCAAGATCATCCACGAGCGTGTGTCCAGGACGGATATAAGGTCGTAACAGGGAATTGTTCAACCGCCAGATGCCGAATACAACCAATCCCACACCCAGTCCGCCAAAGATCAATATTCGCAAAAAACGAGGCAAGAACCGGAGCGAAGCATAAGAGAGAACGGTCAGCAAAACAGGGCTTGTCGAATCGGTGCGGTATAGATCAAGCAGGAAGATCGCAAGACCCACACCCAGCATGGTTACACCCATCAAAATGACCAGATACCAACGTTTGACACCCAACCCGGGCACAAACCAGCGTCCGATCAACATCATGTTTTTCGTGAACTTGTCGCGATTGGAATTCATGTTCATATCTTTCACGAGGAGTTTAGCAGGGAGGCAGGCAAGAGTCAATCAGCCCGCGCTCCTTACGTCCTTGTGAACATTTTCTCACAATCGCTCGGTTATAATAGCCGCCATGAGCCAGACCATAGCCATAGACATAGGCGGGACGCACATCCGCGTCGCCGTCTACGAACCTGAAAGCACCAAACCCATCGCCCACAAACGGACAAAGTCCCTCGCACAATCCCCCGGCGTATTCGACCGCCTCGTGGGTGCCGTAGAATCCATTTGGCAAAACGGGCATGTATCTGCCATTGGCATCGCCTCGCCCGGTCCTCTCGACCCGCACACCGGAGTGATCCTCGATACACCCAACATCCCCCAATGGAAGAATTTTCCGCTTGCCCCCAAACTCTCCGAACATTTCGGCGTCCCTGTGTATTTGGACAACGATGCAAACATGGCGGGGCTTGCCGAATGGCAGTTCGGCGCAGGGAGGGGGCATAGCAACCTGGTCTACCTCACGATCAGTACCGGCATCGGAGGCGGCGTGATCAGCAACAACCAATTGCTCCAGGGGTATCGCGGCATGGGGGCAGAACTGGGTCACATGCTGATTGATCCGAACGGTCCGCTTTGTGGATGCGGTCAACCGGGACATACAGAATCGTTTTCGTCCGGACCGTCCATCGTTCGATACTTCAACGAACAACTCGACGCGGGAAAAAAATCCACGCTTCACGCGGATCCGAACCTGACCGCCGCGCAAATAGCCGACGCGGCGCTGGCAGGGGACGCGCTTGCGATTTCCGCCTTCGAGCGCGCGGGATATTATCTCGGCATTGCTGTGGCAAATTACCTGGCGATCTTCGACCCGTCCATCTTGATCTTTGGCGGGGGCGTATCGCAGGTCGGCGACTTATTATTCAAACCTTTTGAAGAAAGCCTGCACAAGCATGTATTTCATCCACATTACCTGGATGAACTGGTCATTACCAAAGCCGCGTTGGGCGATGACGCCGGTCTGCTCGGCGCGCTGGCTTTGGCACGGATGAAGAGCAATGAACAGTCATAAGGTAACGATGCCTCCTCTGTGGATGGCGACAAAGTGGTGGACAGCGGACAGGGATTGGGTAATGTTTTTCGGACAGAATCAAGTTCCGGCTTGGAAAGAGCCGCGTAGCGCCATCTGCGCCACGAAACGTAAAACAATCCATTAATAATCAATATGGAATCAATCCCTTTGATTCCAAAACTGGAGTTCGAATGAATAAGTTAAATGTGCCGGGTCCCAAAGCCCTGGCAATGATCGAACGGGACAAAAAGGTGGTCTCGTCATCGTATCCGCGCGCATACCCGTTCGTGATGGACCATGGCAAAGGTGTGGAAGTGTGGGACCCCGACGGCAACCGCTTCATTGACATGATGGGCGGTATCGCGGTAGTGGCAACGGGCCATGCAAACGAAAGGGTTGTAAAGGCAGTGCAGGGCGCCGCCGAAAAATTCCTGCACATCTCATCCGATTTTTATCACGAAAACTGGATCCGCCTGAGCGAAAAATTGGATGAAATCGCGCCATTCAAGGAGAATGCCAAAACATTCCTGACAAATTCGGGAACTGAATCGGTCGAGACCGCCATAAAACTGGCAAAGTTCCATACCAAGCGGCATAACTTTATCGGTTTCTTTGGCGCCTTCCACGGGCGCACAATGGGATCGGTGGCATTTACCGCAAGCAAGCCGCATTACCATCGCGGCTTTTATCCGCTCATGCCCGGCGTGACACATGTACCTTTCCCCGATCCCTACAGACCTATCCTCGAACGCAAGGTCGGGGAGGATTACGGCGAGACCGTCGTTCGCTTCATCGAAGAGGAAGTCTTCGGTCATAACGTGCCCGGCGACGAGATCGCTGGCGTATTGGTCGAGCCGATCCAGGGCGAAGGCGGCTATCTTGTACCGCCGGATGGATTCTTCCCTGCCTTGCGCAAATTGTGCGATAAATATGGGATCATGTTGATCGCTGACGAAGTGCAAAGCGGCATGGGGCGCACCGGCAAATGGTGGGCGATCGAACACTGGGGCGTCGAACCGGATATTGTCACATCGGCAAAAGGTATTGCTTCCGGACTCCCACTCGGGGCATGTATCGCGCGCGAATCGGTGATGACCTGGCCCAAAGGCGTGCATGGCAACACCTTCGGCGGCAATCCAATCGCCAGTGCGGCTTCTCTTGCAACCATTGGCCTGCTTGAAGAAGACTATCTTCAGAACGCAGCCGAAGTCGGTCAATATGCATTGGACGCCCTGGCAGAGATCCAGACGCGGCACACATCCATAGGCGATGTGCGCGGCAAAGGATTGATGATCGGCATCGAGTTCGTAAAAGACAAAGGCTCGAAGGAATCAAACGAAAAATTGCGCGACATGGTCGAGAAGACTGCCTTTGAATATGGTTTACTGCTGCTTGGCTGCGGAAAATCCGTCATCCGCCTTGCGCCGCCACTGTGTATCACCAAGAAAGAGGTCGACGAAGCGCTCGATATTCTCGAAAAAGTGGTCACAATGGGAGAGAAGGAACAGGGGCTGAGATAGGCTTTGGAGTATACAAAAAGGCTGTTCCCGTTTGAGAACAGCCTTATTTGATTCATTTTTGTGAACCTACTTGTCGGCACTCACCTTCACGAGAACCGCGCGGACAATGAAACGGTTCTTGTATGTACCGGTCTTTTCATCGTAATTTGCGCAAGTCACCAGTGTAAGCCAGGGTCTTTCTTCATGACGCATGACTGACCTGTCGGTCGGCGAGACGATCGCATTGGTCAACACCTCAAATATATACTTTTGACCAAAGATATGGACTATGATCTGATCGCCGGTTTGCAATTCATGCAATTTGGCGAACGGACCCGGCTTGCCATTGGAAAGATAGACGTGACTCGTCAACACGCTGTTTCCATTCCAGGATGGGAATGCGCTTCCTTCCAACCATCCGGCCTGGTTGCTCAACCACGATACATTCCACGTCCCGCCTTGCTTTGGCACACCCACAATGGGAATATCCACTGAAAGTGATGGGATTTCCAGTACGATGGAGGTATCGGTGTACGCTGCATATGGAGCCTGGCTCACATCTGTAACCACATTCGGCGCAAAGCCGGTCACCGGGATCTGGAATGCGTTAGACCCGCCAGTTGCAGTTGGAGGTGGAGACGGTGGAGGAGGCGGAGGAGGAGGAGGCGGTGCTCCGAGGGTAAGCGTATCACTATCACCATACAGGTTTATCAAATCCTCCGGGTCGTAATAACGCTCAGTCGCAAACTGATTGGCAGGCTCGGAGAATGAGTTCGGTGTTGTCTGATCTCCGGGCATACTCGTCCATTCGACGTTGGCAGTGTTGGTCACAATACCGTCCGCGGGAAGCGACGCATTGCCCACCACACGGAACTGAATCTGGCCGGTTCCACCAGTGAGGGTAAAGATGCTCCACTCAGCACGGATGGTGCGTGTCGCAACATCATATTCACATTCGACAACCGCCCAACGAATTCCTCGTTCGACCAGGTTTAGAAACCCGGCGTGTCCGAACGTCCGTTGATCGTGTCCCCAGGCCGTGTAGAACACGCGTCCC
>DATDAG010000075.1:0-3483 GCA_036525495.1 Anaerolineales bacterium | reverse complement strand
CCTTCACACGGGCTGCAGCGAGTTCGATTGCCAATGGAATACCGTCGAGACGGTAACAGATTTGGGCGATGAATGGCGCGTTATCTTTATCCACTTCAAAGTGCGGGGCGACGAGCAGAGCGCGGTCAATGAAGAGTCGCACCGCTTCATATTGCGAGAGTTGGTGGAACTCTGGCAGAGATTTGATATCAGGCAACGAAAGCGATGGGACAGGGTACGATGCCTCGCCTTTTACGCCGAGCGCCTCACGGCTCGAGGCCAAAATCTTGGTTCTGGGTGCGGCCCTCAACAAAGTGTTTACCACCTGGGCGCTGGCTTCGATGAGATGCTCGCAATTATCGAGCACGATCAATGCCTGTTTTTCATGCAGATAATCCTTCAATACATCCAGCGGTGTTTTACCTCGTTGCTCAACAATGCCTATGGCAGAGAGTATGGTCTGCGGAATCAGATCGGGATCAATTAGAGGTGCAAGTTCAATGAACCAAATGCCGTGTTCGAATTGTTCGAGCAAATCTGCTGTGACCTGAAGGGAGAGGCGTGTCTTGCCAGTACCTCCTGAGCCAGTCAGCGTGACAAGGCGATGTTCATCCAGTTCCTGTTTGACTTCGGCAATCTCACTTTCACGGCCAATGAAGTTTGTGAGATGTGTGGGAAGGTTGTTCGGATAGGAATCGAGTGTCTTCAATGGGGGGAAGGTTGCGGGGAGACCCGTTATATTGAGTTGATAAATGTGTTCGGGTCGCATTAAGTCTTTCAAACGTTTCTCGCCCAGGTTATTCAGTTCGGTGTTTTTTGGGAGCGTATCTCTCACGAGTTCGCGTGTCGCGCCTGAGAGCAAGATCTGTCCTCCATGCCCCGCGGACATAATGCGCTGGGTCAAAGCAAGGGTGGTGTAACCTGAATATTGATTGTCTGCCGTTAATTGCGCCGCGCCAGTGTGAATCCCCATACGCACTTTGATAGGTGCGGGAGACCATGGCTCTTTGTGCAGGGATTGCTGCGCGGTCGATGCAGCGTTCAATGCATCATTGGCAGAATGGAACGCCACACAAAACGCGTCGCCGATGATTTGAAATACGTAGCCATTGTGAATGTCCATTGATGATTGCAGAATTGTGTGATGACGGGTGCGCAACGACTCCCAATGTGCGCGATGTTCCTGCGCAAGCCTTGTACTACCTTCAATGTCCGTGAAGAGAAAAGTGACAGTGCCGGAAGGTAATGCGCTCATGAAAACAGTATACAAGGAACAAGATGTAGATACAAGCGGGAAACAAACCTGCTTGTAATTTCGTCCTTAAAACTATACAATGAAATTGAATTATGGAGGAACCATGAAGCAGGATCGTTTTTTGACTGGTATTTTGATCGGTGTTGGGGTTTTGGTTGTGGTTGCGCTGGCGGTTTTCTTCACCCGTACTGACACCCAAACCTACGTTTCGGAGGACGCGCCTGAAGGCGTTGTCCACAATTATGTGCTCGCCATCCTGAACAAGGATTACGAAAAAGCCTACGGCTATCTCGCGGATTTGGAATATAAGCCAACATACGAAGAATTTCGTCGTCCGTTCTTGAACGGGTATGTCAGACCCGAAGATACTGCCGTTGACGTGGGCAAATCGGAGATCAGCAGGGACGAAGCCTCGGTGGAAGTTTCCCAGATATACAACTCAAGCGACCCGTTCTCGACAGGGTATCGCGATACGCAGCGCGCCATCCTTGTGAGGCAGAACGGCACATGGAAACTTTCGAACATGCCTGCCTATAATTTCTGGTATTACGATTGGTATCAGGAAGTGCCAAGGTAACCACGCGCTGAGCAGAGGGTTGAGTATCGAAACCCGTTGTCAAAGCGCCCTTCGTCTGCGCGTGGCCTCGATACGCAACGAACGCTACTCGACCAGCGATCTGCTCAGGGCGAGAGGACAAGATTATGAAATCCATCCGTCGTCTTTACTTTTACCTCGTTGCCATCATCAGCATCGAGGTGGTTGTCTGGGGGTTGATCGGTCTGCTCCGATCCATCGTGGACAAGACCGTCTCGGGCGGGGCGGACGCGCTGGCACAGGCGTTGGCGTTGATCCTCGTCGGTGTGCCGATCTTCCTTATTCACTGGTTGTGGGCACAACGCGTCTCTGCCAAAGAAGAGGAAGAGAAGGAAGCCACACTTCGCGCTGTCTTCCTGTATGCCATTCTGCTCGGCACGCTCATCCCTGTTGTGCAGAACCTGCTCTCGTTCATTGACCGTTCACTGGTGCAAGCCACTGGCTTGGGCCTTGCGCGCGCGTTCAGTTCCTTCCGCAACCAGACTCTCGCCGACAACCTGATCGCGATCGTGATGAACCTGGTCGTAGCGGCATATTTTTGGAATGTCCTGCGTGGCGAATGGGCAACGCTCAAGCAAAAAGAAAACTTCTCTGATGTCCGCCGTTTGTATCGCTACATCTGGATGCTATATGGTCTGTTGATGACGGTCTTCGGCGTGCAACAGGTTTTGCGTTATCTCATTTACATCCCTGGCGATATTTTGGGAGAAATGGGACGTGAGACATTGATTAACGGGGTGGCATTGCTCGTGGTTGGGACGCCTGTGTGGGTCTACTCGTGGCGCGTCATTCAGGACTCCCTGACTGATCCTGCCGAAATGGGCTCGAACCTGCGCCTTGGCATTCTCTACATCCTCTCCCTCGGAGGCGTCATCACCGTGGTGATGACATCGTCCATGCTGGTGAACATCCTCGTCACGCGCATCTTTGGCGCGGATTGGACGACACAACACTTCGTCCAGCAGATCGGCGGACCGATCTCGGTCGGCGTGCCGCTCGGCATGATCTGGGCGTATTACGGTCACTGGCTCAATCGTCACATCGAAGCGACAGGCGACAAGGTCCGTCAGGCTGGGATGAAACGAGTCTATAACTACATCCTTTCGTTCATTGGCTTGGTCGTTTCATTCATCGGCGTACAAACATTGCTTTCGTTCATCATTGACATGAGCACGAACAGATCCTTCCTGAACAGCGATGCATATCGTTCCAGCATTGCCACTGCGATTTCATTGCTCGTTGTTGGTCTGCCTCTCTGGTTGATGACCTGGCGACCGATGCAAGCCCATGCGCTGGCTGTCGGCGAGATGGGCGACCATGCCCGCAGATCGATCTTGCGGAAGACGTATCTATATCTTGCTTTGTTCGCGTCCGTCATCGGCGGGATGGCAACAGCGGTGGGATTGGTGTTTCAGATCATCCGCGTCATTCTGACAGGTGATACAGACAGCGATTTTGTAAATCAATTGCTTAATATCATTCAATTGCTGTTCCTGTTCGTTGTAGTTCTCATTTATCACCTGAACGTATTGCGGGCAGATGGCGCATCCATTTCGGATACGTTGGCTGAGAAACAAGGCGCGTTCTCCGTATTGGTCGTTGACTCAGGCGATGGGGTTGTGGATGCGGTCAAGGCTGCATTGATGAAAATGGG
>DATDAG010000074.1:0-2478 GCA_036525495.1 Anaerolineales bacterium | reverse complement strand
CTGCACCCAATACCAGGACATCAACGATAACCCGCAACCATTGGACGAAGAAGCGCGTGAACGCATTCTTGAGGCCAATGAAGCAATGACAAGGGACGCCCTGCGCGTGCTGGGTCTTGCCTACCGCCTGGATGAGGATGTGCCTGACAACCCTGATGAACTAAAAGCGGACGAACTCGAAAAGGATCTGGTCTTTGTTGGTCTCATTGGCATGATAGATCCCTCCCGTACGCAGGTGAAGCCGGCGCTTGAACACGCGCGTGAGGCCGGTATACGCACTGTCATGATCACGGGAGACTATCCCAACACGGCGCGCGCCATAGCCGAATCCATCGGCTTACTGCAACCCGGTCACAAGGTTGCCACCGGCGCGGATGTGGATGGCATGTCTGACGACGTTTTGCGCGAAGAGATCAAAGTGACCGACGTTTTTGCCCGTGTCTCACCCGAACACAAGATGCGCATCGTGGACGCGTTGCAGGCAAACGATGAGATCGTCGCGATGACCGGCGACGGTGTCAACGACGCGCCCGCCATCAAGCGCGCGGATATCGGCGTGGCGATGGGTATCACAGGTACGGACGTTGCCAAAGAGACCGCCGACATGGTGCTGACGGACGACAACTACGCCAGCATCGTCGCCGCAGTGGAACAGGGACGCGTCATCTACTCGAACATCCGCAAGTTCGTGTTCTTCCTGCTCTCCTCGAACATCGCGGAGATCATGATCATCTTCCTCGCCACGCTGGCAGGGCTCCCCGCACCGCTAACAGCAATCCAATTGTTGTGGCTCAACCTCATCACAGACGGTGCGCCGGCGCTTGCTCTTGCGGTCGAAAAAGGCGACCCGGATATCATGCAACAGAAACCGCGCGCCAAGAACGAGCCGATCGTCAACCGGTCCATGGGGGGTGGTCTGGTGATACAAACCATCGCGCAGACGACCGCCGTCCTGACTGCTTTTGGTCTTGGACTGCTCTGGCATCTCGAAGCGGGTGCGGCTGTGATCGGGAACCCCATCACGTACATCATTCAACATGACTGGCAGGGCATTGACGTGCAGACCGCCGAAACGATGGCATTCGTCACGCTTTCGCTGGCGGAACTCTTCCGCTCCTACACCGTCCGTTCGGAACGCGCCTCGCTCTTCAGCATCGGCATTTTCTCGAATCGTTACATGCAGTACGCGGTCGGGCTTTCGATTACGCTCCTCCTGCTGGTCGTCAATGTCCCGTTCCTGCAACCGATCTTCAACACGCACTTTCTCAGTCCCCGCGAATGGGGCGTAGTGGTCGGGCTGGCGATCATCCCGGCAATTGCGGAGGAGATCACTAAATTCTTCCTGCGATTGAAAAAGAAAAGTTAATCTCCACTCCCCGCATAACCAATTACGGATCACGTGTTACGTGATCCGTAATTCATTTAAACCGAAATGTCTTGCGATGAATATCGGACGACCCCAACCGCTTCAACGCGGACCGATGGGCCTGTGTGCCGTAGCCCTTATGTTGTCCCAACCCGTAGCCGGGATACTGCGCATCCAGCTCGCGCATGAGCGCGTCGCGCTCGGTCTTTGCGAGGATGGAGGCACAGGCAATGCTCAAGCAATGCGCGTCACCTTTAACGAGGGATTTTTGAGGGATATTTATTTGCGGGAGTTCAAGGCGGAAATCGGTCAGGAGATATTGCGGTGTGATCGTGAATTGATGCAGTGCGCGTAATGCGGCAAGACGCGTCGCCCGCACGATGCCCTGCAAGTCAATCTCTTGCGGGGTTGCAAACCCAACTGCCCATGTAATGGCAATCTCCCGTATGCGCAGCGCAAGAGTCTCGCGCTTACGGGGAGTCAACTGCTTGGAATCACGCGCCCCGGCCAAAGTCGAGGCAAGAAGCGCTTTATCGTTTGGCAGAATCACCGCCCCAACAGCGACCGGTCCAGCCAGTGCGCCGCGCCCGGCTTCGTCCAATCCTGCAATGTGAACAAGACCCTCATCCCATAGATCTGACTCAAAGGAAATGCTCGGGTCAATTTTCATTTTTTATAAAGCCCGCGCCGTGCGTTGGCGTGGATGTGAAAAATATCCTTGAACATACGAATGGCATCCGGCAATGCCCTGACCTTTGTATCTGTGTCGTGATACCAGTGAATGGGAATTTCGCGAATGTGATAGCCATATTTTCTCGCGATGTAAAGCAACTCGATATCGAACGACCAGCCGTCCAGTGTTTGCAGGTTGAAGACCTTTTCTGCGATATCAGCACGAAAACATTTGAAACCGCATTGCGTGTCGTTCAAACCTGGCAGAATCAGGGCTTGAATAACGAAGTTGATGCCGCGCCCGCCAAGATGACGATAGGACGGTTCGTTATACCGCACCGCGCCTTTTGCCTCTCGAGAGGCAATGGCAACTTCAATATCATTTTTTGGCGTGGGCAGGAATTTTGTGATCTCATCGACTGGCATCGATAGGTCCGCAT
>DATDAG010000073.1:0-10960 GCA_036525495.1 Anaerolineales bacterium | reverse complement strand
GTTCAGAGAATTTGTCCTATCTGTGGTGGTCGCATTCGGTTTTACCATCGTGACGCCTACAGGTACGGCTAGCACAGATGGTGCTAGGTGGCTTTCTAGCGACTTGACTGCCACATATGCCGTTTTCCTGCTTTAGACGCTGAACAAGAACATACTGGCAAGCCTCATATTCGTAGAGCATATCCCTCTCCCTATGGGAGAGGGCAGGGTGAGGGAACCATGCCCAACACGGACTCTAAAACCTATATCGTCAATGACCAGTCGACCGAAAAGGACGCGCTCGATTTCACGCCCCACCTCGAAACCCTGGCGGACATCATCCAAACGGGCAACATGCCATTGACCATCGGTGTGTTCGTCATGTATTATGTTAGAGTTTAATGCTTTTTTTCAAATGGGCAACTTCAACGCCATTTAGCATTTGAGAAAATAAATGCAAAACTTGATCTGGTTTTATTCCAGTCTTCATTATGTCTCGTAATGAAGAGTCATACAAAGCCATTACATAGAATGGTACCAATTTATCGTCTTTCAAATAAGGACCATCATCTAAAATTTTTAGAACATTCGAATGTTCAGTTTCTCGACAAAAAGAAATTTCATTTTTGAATCTTTTCTGTCTTTCCTTTGTGACGTTCTACGAGTTAAGCAATTTCACTGCAAACAGATTGCCATTTTCATCTTGGCATTTATAAACATAGCCAGCACCTCCTTGCCCAAGGAGCTCACTGGCTATATAAGTTTCAAAAGTAGTTTGGAATACAATTTTTTTCTTGAGAGGCATAATTCAACTTCCAAATCTTAAATCAATTAAGTCTTCATTTCTTTTTCTTCGCAGCTTCTGAAGTTTTCTTTCTCCATGACTTCGTTGCTGTCACTTTCTTCGCAGGCGCCTTTGATTTCTTTGTAGCTGTTTTTTTCGCTGGTTTTTTCTTCTTCGCGGCAGGTTCCGGTTTTGTTGTTGAAGCCTTCCATTTCGGCTTCTCCCCTTCTACAAACTTCTCCACCGTCCACGCCATGGTGAACTTCTTCATTTCGGCTTTCTCACAAATAACACCTTCGGCAATCGTTCCAATTGTTCCTTATCCAACGTGATCAACTCCGTCCCGAATCGCAAAGCGACCGCGGCGTAGACTGAGTCACTGCCGCGCAGGCGGTACTTTGCGGCGATCTCACTGGCAAGATCAGCAAGTTTTTCATCAAGAGGTATAAGCGTGAGACTTGAAAATCTTCTGATATCCTGCGCCAATGCCAGGGCAAGTTCAGTATTGTCCTTTTTACGAGCTATCGAGGCAATTACCTCAGGAAAAAACAAAGTTGGCTGTAGAAGAGGGATCCCTTCCTTTTGCAGCTTTATGATAAGTTCGAGGCTTTGCTGGCTTTCATTCTCGGTTGGGATAAATGCGTTTACAAAGACGCTTGCATCAACGGTAACAGGGGAGTTCATCTACGCATCTCCGAAAGAATATCCACTACGCTTTTCTCGCTCTGCCAGCCTTTACCCAATTCCTCTCGAATTTTCAGCAAGCGTTCCCAAACATCATTATCCGATTCCTTTGCTGGGACTGCATCCAAGGGAATAATAAGCGCGGCGGGTTTGCCGCGTTGCGTAATGACATAACGGGCGCGCTCCTCCTTCACCGTACGGACAACTTCTGACGCTCGGCTCTTCAATTCGCGGATGCCAATTTCTTCTGTTTTTGATTGCTTTTTCTTCATGTAGTTACCTTTGTGACCACATCTTACACCCATGAAATAACCTCGTCAAGGATGAAACAATCCCATGAAAGATAATCACAGGACTGCCTTTTTACTTCTTCCCCTTTGGGGATTTTGTCTTTTTCGCCTTCGCCGCTGGCTTCTTCGTACCCGTGGTCTTCTTGCCCTTCGCAGGCGCTTTCGTCTTCGCTACTTTCTTGGTCTTTGTCGCTTTCTTGGCAACCTTTTTCGCTGCAGACTTTGTCCCCTTTGGGGATTTGCTTTTCGCCTCTTTGGGCGCAGACTTTTTACCTGCAACTTTCACCTTTGCGCTTTCCACAAACTTCTCAACCGTCCATGCCACATTGACGGAGATTGCTTCCTCGCCAGGTTTCACTTCAACGACCACATCGCCCTTCGTCGAGGCGCGCTTGCGCAATCCAGCCGCATCCAGCCGCGTGGACTTGGGCGCCATTTTGCTCAAGTGGATGGTTGCCAAATGATTCGGTTTACCCGCCACAATACCGGCAAGTCTCGTCTTCCCCGGTAAATCCCAGGCGATGACTCCCTTGCCATAACGTCCCTGTTTCGGGAAATCCTTTTCAGGCACTCGCTTGGCTTTGCCGTCGTTCGTGAGCAGGAAGAACTCACCTGCTGAGGGCAGAATCTCCATGCCAACGACTTCATCTTTTTCGTCCAGTTTCATACCGTTCACGCCCGCCGCGACGAGTCCCATCGGGCGCACGTCATCCTCTTTGAAGCGAATCGCCATGCCCTGCGCCGTGACAAGCAAAATTTCCTTCCTCTTGTTATCGGTCAGACCCACTTCGATCAAACGGTCGCCTTCGTTGACCCTCACTAACGTGAACGCCTGCGCTGAAGGACCAGGCAACTCGCTGATCAGGCTCTTCTTGATCATGCCCCATTTTGTGCAGGTGAGAATACACGTCTCTTCGGGCAATGAAGATTTTCTTGAAGGTAACGCGAACACAGCCGCGAGCAAGTCCGTTTCCTGTAACGGTGACACTTTGTAAAACAACGTGCCTTGGGTCAACTTGTCCGCCTGTGGTATGACATGCACCGCCACTGCAGCGGTACGCCCTGACTTCGATACGAAATATACCGTATCTGATGTCGATGCCTTCACAAGCCAGCGCGGCGCGTCATTGCCTGAATGTTTCGGTTCCTTGTCATCGACCGTGCGTGAGACCAGACCATCCTCGGTCACACCGATCCACACTTGCTGTTGCGGCAGCACATCCGCGGCTCTGACAGATATTGAAGCCTTGCCGCCCTTCACATCAATGATCTGCGTGCGGCGTCGGTCCGCGTATTGCGACTTGACCTTCAGCAGTTCGTCCGCCACCATGCCGCGCATCAACTTCAGCGACTTCAACAGCTTGGTCAACTCCTTGATGGTCGCGGTCACCTCCTTGTATTCGGTCTCGATCTTCTTACGCTCCAACGCCGCCAGCCTGCGCAACTGCATGTCAAGAATCGCGGTCGCCTGGATCTCTGTCAGCTTGTAACGTTTCATTAGTTTGGATCGGGCTGCGTCCACGTCTGAAGCGCTGCGGATCAGGTTGATGATCTCGTCCAGATTCTTCAACGCGACCAGATATCCCTCAAGGACATGCGCCTTCGCTTTGGCTTTTTCCAGATCGTATTCAGCGCGTCTTTTTATGACCTCGAGCCTGTGCTCCACATAGACGCGCAGTGCCTGCTTGAGCGTTAACGTGCGCGGCTCACCGTTGACGAGCGCCAGCAGGTTGATGCTGAACGTGTTCTGCATCGGCGTGCGTTTGTACAGTTCCTGCAAAACAACATCGGGGTCGGCGTTCTTGGTGAGTTCGAGGACAATGCGCATGCCCTGACGGTCTGACTCATCGCGCAGGTCGGAGAGACCTTCGAAGTAGCCGTCGCGCGCCAGGTTGGCGATGCGCTCGATCAAACTGGACTTGTTGACTGCATACGGCAACTCGGTGACGATGATGCGACTGCGACCCCTATCCATCTCCTCGACGTGCGCCTTGGCACGCACGGTGATTCGTCCACGCCCCGAACCATACGCCGATTCGATCGGGTTCTCGTCCTTGTTGTCGAGCACGATCAAACCGCCTGTCGGGAAGTCGGGTCCCTGCACGAACTTCATCAACGTTTCCACGTCAATGTCATCGAGCTTTTCCCACTTCTCGATCATGTACACGATGGCATCGATCACTTCACCCAAATTGTGCGGCGGAATGGAAGTTGCCATACCTACCGCGATACCTGTCGCGCCATTGACCAACAGGTTCGGCAGCGCGGCAGGCAGAACGCCGGGTTCTTCAAGTGTGTCGTCGAAGTTGGAGTTGAAGTCAACGGTGTCTTTATTGAGGTCAAAAAGAATATCGAGCGCGGCAGATGTGAGTCTCGCCTCGGTATAACGCATGGCGGCGGGCGGGTCTCCATCCACCGAGCCGAAGTTGCCCTGTCCATCCACAAGCAATGTGCGCATCGAGAAATCCTGCGCCATGCGCGCCATGGCTTCGTATACCGCCGAGTCGCCATGCGGGTGATATTTACCCAACACTTCACCCACGATACGAGCAGACTTCTTGTATGCCGAGTCTGCGCGGATGCCCATGTCGTACATCGCATACAGGATGCGTCTTTGCACGGGCTTGAGTCCGTCGCGCGCATCGGGCAGGGCGCGCGCCACGATCACGCTCATCGCGTAATCGAGGTACGACTGCTGCATTTCGTCATCAATGTCTATTTTGCGTATTGTTCCTAGATCCATGAGTCACTCCGTAACGCTCTCACCCCCATCCCCTCTCCCTGAGGGAGAATGGCAAGGGGTGATGGACGAAAATCTGTTCTATAGCGGGAACAATCTTACGAGCAAAGACGGGAGGCGTCAAGTCGTTATATTTCGCTTTTGTTTTTTTAATCTTCGTGCCCTGACGGTGAACATGACCAGCCCAATAAACGTCAGTGGGATGTAGAATGCTACAAACAATGTTATGCTTGGCAAAACCGCGCTATGTGAGGCTTCCAGGATGAGGTAACCTGTATACAGGATGTAATACGACAGGAATAATACTCCCTCGCCGCGGGAAACATTATCGTCTACGTAAAAGACAGGCAGGCAGACCAGCGCGACGAAGACCATGACCATGAAATCAAGCGTCAACACGCGAGGGATAACAGCAATCCCATCAGGTGCGATCACACCGGAGATCCCCAGCACTCCTAGAAGGTTGTATATATTACTGCCGATGGCATTTCCCACGGCAATGTCGCTTTCTCCTTTGAGCGCAGCAATAATGGATGTGGCAACCTCGGGCAGTGATGTGCCAACCGCCACGATTGTCAGACCGATGACCAGCTCGCTGATGCCAATGGCTTTCGCCATGGTGGTAGCAGAATCCACCAGCCAGCGAGCGCCGAGTATGAGCATTCCCAGACCGATAATGATGAAAAGGATGTTCTTGATGGTATTCCAAAGAGTGTGCTTTTCGGTATCCGCGAATTCGCGGGCGTATTCCTTGTGAACCTTGGCACTCTCCTTGCGGGATTGGCGCAAGGCAAAGATCGTGTACGCAATTACACCAGCCAAAAGAACCAGCCCATCGAACAGACCGAGTCTGCCATCCAAGGCGAGGCTGAATGCCAGCACCGATACTCCGACCATGATCGGCGCGTCGAGGCGGATGAGTTGTTCGGCAATGACGATCGGAGCGACCAGCGCCGTCACACCGAGTACGAAGAGAATGTTGAAGATGTTGGAACCAAGCACATTGCCCAGAGTCAAACTTCCCTGTCCGAGCGAAGCGGCTTGAAGCGAGACGGCGATCTCAGGCGAGGCTGTCCCGATGGCGACGATGGTGAGTCCTATGGCGAGGGGAGAGATCCCTGCCGCAGCCGCGAGACGCGATGCGCCGCGCACGAGCAGGTCCGCGCCGAGGATCAGGATAACGAGTCCGCCCAAGAAATAGAGAATGGTGGATGTCATGATATTTCTCCCAGATCAGCCCATCCCGCCTGGCTGATGCTGGGATTATTGTATCATCCCCTTTTCACTGGGAAGAGGAGACAGGCTCTGAAAACCCATCCCTTTTGCGCTTACGGTTTGAACTCGATCACTTGCGTCACACAGGTACCGTTTATGCCGTCTTCGGAACATAACGTGATCGTTCCGCGGAGTGCATGCCCTGTGGGGTCGTAGCCAAAGACGGGCGAACTCACGGTCAACTTCTCGCCGGAAGCCAGTACGTTCCTTGAATCGGATGCGTTACAGCCATTGATGTTGGTGAACTTATTTTCGCTAATGGATATGGTCGTATTGGTTGACGAATCTGCCACCGCCATGAGTATCGACTGGAACGGTATGCCGCCGGTGTTCTCCAGTTTGATCTCGACCCACCAGCCAATACAAAATTCCAGCCCGGAGTAGGATGCAACAAAGGCCGGAACAGGCGTCGGCGTGGGTGGAGGCGTGTATACCGGCAATACCTGGATATTTCCGGACAGGGTGGCATATTCGCCCCAAAGCCAGCAGAAGTTGTTGGGAGAATCCGGGTTGCGGACATACCAATAGTTGCCAGCCAGGTCGCGCCCAAAGACTTCGGTGACTTCCCCCACCAACAGCGCGCCTACGCGACCGTATGCCTTGCCGGGACCCACCCGGCAGTTCGTAGGAACAGATACGCTGATCTGCGGTACGAGAGGCGTGGATGTGAAAACAGGGGTCGGTGAGAGCGTTATCGTGGGAGAAGGAGTGGGAGGTTCCGGGGTGGATGTCGGTGTGGCCGTTCCCGGCCCGGTGACTGGTATACCCGGCTGGGCGCTTTGGATCTGAATGGCAACAAGAGTTTGTGCGACCGCCGTGTTGACGGAATTTGCATCCGGAGTGGGAACAGTGGCTGGACTGCAAGCCGCGATTGCAATCATCAAAACAGCAAGGGCAAGGGATGGAGCAGGCTTGAACATGGTACTCCTTTTCGTCGCTATAATTATCATAGCACTTTTCATGACGAAAAGTTAATCAAGTATGTTCCAGATCACACCTGCATTTCGGGTGAAAATAAACAAGCCGCTGTCCCGATGAAAAACATCCACAAGGACAGCGGCTCGGACATGCACCGGCTTTGATGCATCAGGGTCTGAAGGTAAGTTCCCGCGTTAAACATGTACCCTGCTGGTCGGCGCCGGTGCATACCGTGATCTTTACATTCAAGTTGTTCCCGGAGGGGTCATAGCCAAGGGGGGCGGAACTGACCGTCAATGCCCCTCCGGCGATCAATGACTCGACCGTACTGGGCGCATTGCACCCATCCTTATTCGTGAAACCGTTCTCTGTGAGGGATGTAACGGTGAGCGTATCCGCATCAGTCAAGTTGATGGATATGGATCGGAACAATCCGCCGCTTGAATTTACCAGTCTGAAATCCGCCCACCAGGTCTTATTGCACGATTCCAACCCGGAGGAGGAAAGATCGAAGTTGACTGAAGATGGAGGAGCCGGGGACAAGTACAACAAAGGCAGGAGATTTCCGGTGACGGTTGCATATTCCCCCCAAACCCAGCAATTCTCAGGCCCCTCGTCCGGGTTGCGGATGTACCAATACTCCCCCTTCGTTTCACGCCCGACGATTTCGGCTGTCTCGCCCACGAGCAGTATTCCAACACGCTCGAATATCGCCCCGGGACCCGTCCGACAGTTCGTATCCACAGAGACACTTATCAAGGGTGTTCCCGATGTGGGTGTAAAGTCGGGGGTTGCAGAAAAGGTCGGTTCAAGTGCCTGGGTTGGCATTTCAGGCATGGATGTGAATGTCGCGGTGGCAGGGTTGTTCCGGGCAGCTTCCGTCTGACGGGCGGCAACGGTCTGCGCGATGGAGGTGTTGAGCGCGTTGGGGTCCGGCGGCGGGAGCGGGGCAGATTGACTGCAAGCGAGGGATGCGATCAAAAGAACAATCACGGACACGAGGATGGGGTATCGCTTCAACATGGCTCTCCTTTTTTGTTCACTACTCAATCATAATACCAAATCTCACCGCTTAAACAAAACTCACCCGCAAAAAGGTTACGGGTGAGTCATATTGCGAATAAATCCCTGTTATGGAGTGAACTCGATGGTCTTCGATGCGCAGGAACCGCCCAAACCCGTTGCAGTGCAGAGCTTGATGGTCGCGATCATTTTATGCCCCGCGGGGTCCGCCACGAACGATGGCGAGACAACCGTATAAGATGCGCCCGGTTCGATGGAGGATGTAATGGCGGAAAGCAGACAACCATCCACATCCTGGAATCCATCGCGTGTATCGCTGAGTGTGACGTTTGTAACAGTATCCTTGATCGAAATGGACATGGATTTATATGCGGTGGTGCTTGTATTCGTGATCTTGATCCTTGCCCACCAACCGACGCACGAGCCGATGTTCACAAACGCGGCATCGAAGGTGGGGGCGGGCGTGGGCGATGGAGGCGGGGTTAGCACAGCCACATTGCCGAGGTTGGCGCCTGTCGCATAGGCGCCCCACAGCCAGCAGTAGACACTGGGATTATTGGGACTGCGGACATACCAGTAATTATCAAACGGATGTTTGCCAACAACCTCGATGGTCTGCCCCACAAGGAACGTATCCACGAGATCATACGCCACGCCAGGACCCATTCGGCAATTGGTTGCCTCCGAAAGGGTAACGTAGGCAAAGGAAGGCGTGGGCGTGAAGGCAGGTGTGGATGTAGACTCAGATGTCGGTGTAAGTGTGGGAAGCGGTGTAAAAGTGGGAAGAGCCTCTGTCGCCGTTGGCGGGCTTTGCTCCGCCAGTGCGGTAATCGTCATCTGCGCGGCTATCTGAGGGTCAATTGTTGGTTCCCCGGTCGGCGCACTGCTCGGCAGATTGCACGCCTGCAGGATGAAAATCATGATGACCGTCAGGGATGGGATTGCTTTCTGTTTTTTCATATCACGTTCCTTCGTTGTATCCTCAAGAATGGCATCGGAGATGCGATAAGATAATAAAAGACAAGGGCGACCTTTGAAAGTCGCCCTTGTGTACTACATCTTGTTCGGATCAGTCGCCCGCTTCCGCATCGGGCAGTTCGGAAGGCTGTTCGGCATCCTCATCCGAGGCTTCCTCCGTTTCAGCGGTAAAGCGCCCGTGAATGAAACCCGTGCCGGCCGGGATCAACTTGCCGATGATCACGTTCTCTTTCAATCCGATGAGCGGGTCGGTGGTCGAACCGATCGCCGCGCCTGCCAGCACTTTGATGGTGTGCTGGAAGGAGGAGGCGGAAAGGAACGAATCGGTGCTGAGCGAGGCTTTTGTCACGCCGAGCAACACCTCGGAGAAACGCGCAGGCTGTTTGCCTTCCGCGAGCAACTGTTCATTGATGTTGCGGATCTCGAGACGGTCCACAACATCGCCTGGCAGGTAGTTGGCGTCGCCGGGGCGGGTGATCTGCACCTTGCTCAACATCTTGCGGATGATGGTCTCGAAGTGCTTGTCGTGGATGTTCTGCCCCTGCGAGCGATACACTTTTTGCACTTCGGTCATCAGATACATCTGGCAGGCTTCACGTCCCTGAATTTTCAACACACGATGCGGGTTGAGCGACCCCTCGGTGAGAGGTTGTCCCGCCTCGACCTTTTCGTTGTTCTTGATCAGCAGGCGCGAGGTCGTCGGGATTTCATAACTAACGGAATCCTTTTGGTCATAGGACACAACGACCTTCCGCTCCTTTTTCTCCACTCGGACACGCCCGCCGTGTTGGGCGACGATCTTCGCTTCGTCCAAAGTTGCCAGCACCTCACCAGCCTTAACCTCCGTCTCATCCTTGACGGCGATCTTCCACTCCTCGGGCACGCTGTATTCATCACTGACGATCTGACTGCTCTCGATCACCACTTCGCGCAGGTCTGCATACTTTTCGGATTGGTCGATATGTAGGGTCCCGCTAATCTCTGCGATAAACGCTTCGCCTTTCGGCATTTTGCGCGCCTCGAAGAGTTCCTCCACGCGCGGCAGACCGGTTGTAATGTCCGCGCCACCGGCGGCTACACCGCCTGTGTGGAACGTGCGGAGGGTCAACTGTGTGCCAGGTTCGCCAATGGATTGCGCGGCGACGATTCCGACCGCAGAACCGAGTTCCACCATGTTACCGCGTCCCAAGTCGATACCATAACACCTGGAACAAATGCCGTGCTGTAATTCACATGTCAATGGCGAACGGACTTTGACCTCTTCAACACCTGATGCGGCAATCTTGCGGGCTATTTCGTAGTTGATGATATCGCCGGTTTCCGAAATCACTTCGCCGGTGCCCGGATCGATCACATTTTCAGCCAGCACACGGCTGTAAAGACGGCTGCTCATGGACTGACCGGCAACATCGTCCTTTCGTCGGATCATCACGCCATCGGTCGTTTCGCAATCATGTTCATTGATGATGATATCCTGCGCGATGTCCACGAGACGGCGGGTAAGGTAACCGGCATCCGCTGTGCGGAGGGCGGTATCTGCAAGACCCTTGCGCGCACCGTGCGTGGAAATGAAGTATTCCTGCGCCGTAAGTCCCTCGCGGAAGTTCGAGCGGATGGGCATTGGGATGATGCGACCAGACGGGTCTGCCATCAAACCGCGCATGCCTGCCAGCTGTGAAATGGTGGAGAAACCACCCTTGGTCGCGCCGGAGGTTGCCATTGTAGAGAGGTTGCCATCGGGATCCATGTGCTTCTTCACGGCGTCCGCCACAAAGTCTGTTGTATCCTGCCAAACCTCGATCTCGCGTTCGTTTCTTTCCTGCTCGGTCAACAGCCCGCGTCGGAAATCACGTTGCACAAGCTCCACCTGCTTGAGGGCTTCCTCAATAATAGCCTTGCGTTCCGGCGGGATGGAAATATCGGCAACCGCGAGGGTGGTGCCGGACTTCATGGCATATTCAAAACCGATTGTTTTGACCTTGTCGGCAACATCAGTGGTTTTTTCCTGTCCACAAATTTCGTATACTTCGGCGATCAGGTCTTTTACGCCGCCTTTGTCGAGTTTTTCGTTGACGAATTGAACCTCTTCGGGAAGTACCCGATTGAAGAGGACGCGCCCAACTGTCGTGTCTATGACGCGTGTTTCAGGTTCGGGCAGGCGGTTCCCCTGGTCATCGTACCAGGTCGTTGCCCGCATCTTGATCTCAGAGTGGACTTCCACCTGATCCAGCACATATGCAGTTTCGACTTCATCCATGTCGGCGAAGGCGCGTCCATCGCCCTTGTGTT